>NZ_QLTJ01000017.1:0-66355 GCF_003269145.1 Microvirgula sp. AG722
GGGAACCAGCGGTTCGCCATCGGGGCCGACAAACACGTCGTCGTCGTTGTACTGCGGGACGCCGAGGCGGGTGCGACGCTGGATGGTCGGCAGGGTGAGCCGCCAGCCGGTGCCGCAGGGGCCGTTGCCGGCGCCGGCGCTGTAGCCGAGGGTCAGGGCGGGGGTGGATTCGCGGGCGACGGGGAGAGACAGCGGGATGTCGAACGAGACCAGGCCGGCGGCGAGGGTGGGCCCGCTGCCGTCACCGGGGCCGGGAAGGGCGTCGTGGATGGTGGGCAGCGAGGGGAGAGAAATGGTGATGGAGGAAGAATCGGAAAACATGACACTGCACTCCAGGCATCCAGACCATGGCCATACTCTGAATGCGACAAGGGAGTTTATCGGGGAGAGAGGCTCGTACTACGCTGTATTCAGGACTCACATGTACAACAGCAGGTCTGCACATCTGAATGCCATCAACGCTTTATTTTTTATGTCTTCAGTAAAAATTCATAAAATACCGGGACGGCAATATAAAACCATGCGGTTTTATTTTTTAAATTAAATTATTTTCAAACCACGGGTATATAAACCCTTTTATAGAAGACTATGCCTGTTGCGCGATAGACAGCCGACGAATGGGCTTCCCGATGGCACGACTGCTACAATAACGCTCTCAGCGACCCGCCCGCCTGCACCGCATGCCTGACCTCCGCGCCCTGTTCGCCCGCCTTCCCGGCATTGATGCCCTGCTGAACCACGCCGATCTGAATCTGCCGCTGGCCCGGCATGGCCGTGATGCCGTGGTCGCCGCCGCACGTCAGGTGCTGGACGGGGCGCGCGCGCATATCCGCGACCACGCCGTGCTGCCCGCCTGGGCCAGCGACGCCGGTGCGCTGGCGCGACGCATCGCCGCCGACTGCGCCGACCGGCAGCGGCTGGCACTGCGCCCGGTCTACAACCTGACCGGCACCGTGCTGCATACCAATCTCGGTCGCGCCGTGCAGGCGGAAGCCGCTGTCGAGGCAGTCACCCGTGCCATGCGCCATGCCGTCACGCTGGAATACGACCTGGACGGCGCCGGTCGCGGCCACCGCGACAGCGCCATCAGCGAACTGCTGGCGTCGATTACCGGCGCGGAAGCCGCGTGCGTGGTCAACAACAACGCGGCAGCGGTACTGATCACGCTGGCCACGCTGGCGGCCGGCCGCGAAGTGATCGTGTCGCGCGGCGAACTGGTCGAGATCGGCGGGGCGTTCCGCATGCCCGACGTGATGCGCCAGGCCGGCTGCCGGCTGGTCGAGGTCGGCGCCACCAACCGCACCCATCTGCGCGACTACCGCGATGCCATCAGTGCTGATACCGCGCTGCTGATGAAGGTCCATACCAGCAATTATGCGATCGAGGGTTTTACCGCCAGTGTGAGCGAGTCCGAACTGGCGCCGCTGGCACGCGAACACGGCCTGCCGCTGGCGACCGACCTCGGCAGCGGCGCCCTGATCGACCTGTCCCGCTACGGGCTGCCGGCAGAGCCGATGCCGCAGCAGATGATCGCCGCCGGCATCGACGTCGTGACCTTCTCCGGCGACAAGCTGCTCGGCGGTCCGCAGGCCGGCCTGATCATCGGCCGCCGCGACTGGATTGCACGCATCCAGAAGCACCCGCTGAAGCGGGCACTGCGTTGCGACAAACTGTCGCTGGCAGCACTGGAAGCCACGTTGCGCCTGTATCTGGAGCCCGACCGGCTGCCGGATACCCTGCCCACACTGCGCTACCTGACCCGGGCCCAGACCGAGATCCGCGCCGTGGCCGGCCGCCTGCTGCCGGCCCTGACCCTGGCTGCGGGCGAGGCATTCCGGGTAGACGATCAGGCCTGCCTGTCGCAGATCGGCAGCGGCTCGCTGCCGGTGGACCGGTTGCCGAGCTGGGCGATCTGCATCGAACCGCGCGATGGTCGCGGCAAGACGCTGGAAGCCTTTGCCCAGCGCCTGCGCGAGCTGCCCTCGCCAGTGATCGGCCGGCTGTCGGCCGGCAAGCTCTGGCTCGACCTGCGGCTGCTGGACGACGAGGCCGGCTTCTGCGCCAACCTCGCCGCACTGTCCGCCGCGCCCGCCCACTGACCGGACCCGCCCCATGATCATCGCCACTGCCGGACATGTCGACCACGGCAAGACCGCCCTTGTCCGCGCCCTGACCGGCACCGATGCCGACCGTCTGCCGGAAGAAAAAAAGCGCGGAATGACCATCGACCTCGGCTACGCCTATCTGCCGCTGGCCGATGGCCGCTCACTGGGCTTTATCGATGTGCCCGGTCATGAAAAATTCCTGACCAATATGCTGGCCGGTGTCGCCGGCATCGACTATGCGCTGCTGATCGTCGCCTGCGATGACGGCGTAATGCCGCAGACACGCGAACACCTGGCCATCCTGCATCTGCTCGGTCTGACCCGGGCCAGCGTGGTGCTGAGCAAGCGTGATCTGGTCGACGACGCCCGCCACGCCGAAGTCGCAGCGGAAGTCCGCGCCCTGCTGGCGCCGACACGGCTGGCCGACAGCCCGCTGTTCACCGTCGCCAGCCTGGACGGCAGCGGCATCGACGCACTGCGCGACCATCTGGTCGGCCTGCCGGCCAGCCAGTCGGCGCGGGAAACGCGACGTTTCCGTCACGCCATCGACCGCGCCTTCACCCTGACCGGCAGCGGGCTGGTAGTGACCGGCACCGCTTTCTCCGGGCGGGTCGCCGTCGGCGACACCGTCTGGCTGACCGGTCGCAACCGGCCGCTGCGGGTACGCAGCCTGCATGCACAGAACCGGGCAACCGACAGTGCCCATGCCGGCCAGCGCGTGGCGGTCAACCTGGCCGGTGATGTCGAAAAAACCGATATTTCACGCGGCGACTGGCTGCTGGCCGCCGCACCGCCCGCCGCCACCGACCGGGTCACCCTCCGCCTGGATGCATCGCTTGATCTCGCCACGCCGCTGGCGCACTGGCAGACAGTGCATGTCCATCATGCGGCCAGCCACGTGACCGGCCGCATTGCGCTGCTGGACCGCATCGCCCTGCCCCGCGGCGAGTCGGCGCTGGCCGAACTGGCGCTCGACACGCCACTGCATCTGGCCGACAACGACCGGCTGATCCTGCGCGACGCCAGCGCCCGCCAGACCCTGGCCGGCGCCACCGTCATCGAACTGGCCCCGCCCTCGCGCGGCAAGCGCACCCCGGCCCGGCTGGCCGCGCTGCGCGAACTGGTGCAAGTCATTCACGACGACAACGATACCCTGCGCTGCCGGGCACAGACCGGCGCCGTGTCGCTGACCGACTTTGCCTGGGCGCGCCAGCTCGATGCGCGACAGCTCGCGACCCTGCCTGCCCTGGCCGGGCTGAAAGTCACCGGCCGCGACAACACCGGCAACGCCTATTCGCCGGCCCACTGGCAGGCGCTGCAGGAACGGGTCCTGAGCCGCTTGCAGGCCCTGCATGACGCCCAGCCGGACCAGCTGGGCGCCGGACGCGGCCGGCTGCGCCGGCTGGCGGTGCCGACCGAGACCGACGCTGCCGCCGATGCGCTGTTCGACGACCTGCTGGCCGACGGCCGGCTGCAGATGAGCCGCGGCTTCCTGCACCTGCCCGGCCATGTGCTCAGTTTCGATGCCCGCGAGACCGCTGACTGGGCAAGGCTGCAGCCATGGCTTGGCGACGGCTGGGAACCGCGCTGGGTGCGCGACCTGGCCGGTGATGCCGGTCTCGACGAGGCCGGCGTGCGCCTGCTGATGAAGAAAGCCGCCCGGCTCGGTCATGTCACCGCCATCGTCCCCGACCGCTACTACCCGAGCCAGACCATCGAGCGGCTGGCCGCCATCGCCAGCGAACTGGCCGGAGAACAGGGTCAGGTCGACGCGGCCAGCTTCCGCGACGCCATCGGTGTCGGCCGCAAGCTGGCGATCCAGATCCTGGAGTTCTTCGACCGCAGCGGCTTCCTGCGCCGCCAGGGCGACGCCCACCGGCTGCGCGACACGCGGCTGTTCTGATCCGCCGGCCGCGAGCGACGTCACCGTCACCTTCCGCATTGCCAACAGGAGAGCCTGCATGAAAACACTCGCCTTTATCGGACTGGGCCTGATGGGCCAGCGCATGGCATCCCGGCTGCTCGACGCCGGTTTTGCCCTGACCGTATGGAACCGGGATCAGACCAAAACAGCCGCGCTGGTCGCGCGCGGCGCACGCCTGGCCGCTGACCCGGCGGCAGCCGCGCAAGGCGCCGATGCCGTTCTGCTGTGCGTATCGGACACGGCGGCCGTTGAGGCCGTGGTTTTCGGCGCCAGTGGCGTGGCCGCCGGCATCGCCGCCGGCACCCTGCTGGTCGATTTCTCCAGCATTGCCCCGGATGCCACCCGCGACTTTGCCACACGCCTGCAGCAGCAGACCGGCGCCAGCTGGATCGATGCGCCGGTCTCCGGCGGCACCGGCGGCGCCGAGCACGGCACGCTGGCGATCATGGCTGGCGGCAATGCGGCGGCCATCGAACGGCTGGCGCCGGTCTTCGCCCCGCTGGCGGCACGCGTGACCCGCATGGGAGAAGTCGGCGCCGGCCAGGTCACCAAGGTCTGCAACCAGTTGATCGTTGCTGCCAACAGTTTGCTGATCGCCGAGGCGGTCGCGCTGGCCGAGCGCGCCGGCGTCGATCCGGCCCGGCTGGCGCCGGCGCTGGCCGGCGGCTTTGCCGATTCAAAACCGCTGCAGATCCTTGCCCCGCGCATGGCCAGCCACACCCATGAACCGGTGCAGTGGAAAGTGGCGACACTGGAAAAAGACCTGGGCAATGCCATGGCGCTGGCCGCATCCTGTCACAGCCCGGTGCCACTGGCCGGCCAGGCGCTGGCGCTGATGCGCCGCCACGCCGAAGCCGGTCAGGCCCAGTCCGACCTGTCCACCGTGATCGACCTGTACCGGAGCCTGCACTGATGCCGCATTTCGCCGCCAATCTGTCCATGCTGTTTACCGACCGCCCGCTGACGGCCCGCTTTGCTGCCGCCCGCGCGGCCGGTTTCGACACGGTGGAGATCCAGTTTCCATATGAAGTGCCACTGGACGAACTGCTGGCCGCACGCGATGCCGCCCGGGTGGCGGTCGTGCTGATCAACCTGCCGGCCGGCGATCTGATGAACGGTGGCGACGGCATCGCCGGCGTGCCGGGACGCGAGGCGGAAATCGATGCCGCGCTGACCGTGGCACAACCTTATATAGCCGGACTGGGCGTGCGTTTCGTCAACGTGCTGGCCGGCCGTCTGGCGGCCGGCATCCGCCGCGAACAGGCGCTGGACACGCTGGTCGCCAGCCTGGTGCGGGTCTGCCGCGCCCTGGCGCCGCTCGGGGTGACTGTGACCTGCGAAGCGATCAATCCGTACGACATGCCGGGCTACCTGATCAACACCGTCGACGACATGCTGATGCTGAAACAGCACGTCAATGAGGCGAATTTCGGGGTGCAGTTCGATGTCTACCATATGGCGAAACAAGATTTCTGCCCGCTTAAGCTGGTGAAAAAACACATTCAGCATATCGACCACATCCAGTTCGCCGATGTCCCCGGCCGGGGCGCGCCCGGCACCGGTACGCTGGACTTCCCGGCCCTTTTCACCACCCTTGACCAGCTGGGCTACCGGGGCATCACCGCGGCGGAATTCAAAATGCATGATGAAAATTTCATGGCATTTGAATGGATTTCATCAGGAAATTCATCGGGTTGACCGATCCGGTTTTCGCCACTAGAATCCAACCCCATGATTTTCAAGAGATTAATTTGTCATACTTTGAGAGCCCTGACATTAGCTAGCTTTCTGCTAGTGACCTTGCCTTCGCAAGCCGCCATGTACGGCTATGTCGATGACACAGGGCGTGTCCATGTATCCAGCCAAAAAATCGACGAACGTTACCAGTACATTCCGCCCGGCCAGACCCTGAGCGCCACGCGCCCGGTCAACCGGATTACCCACCCGTACAACATCAAGCCGGCCAGACCGGTCACGCCGAGCCCGGCGCGGGTCGAGCGCTACCGCGACATGGTCGAGGAAGTCGCCGCCCGTTACAAACTCAACCCCGACCTGCTGCACGCGATCATCAGCGTGGAGTCCGGTTACAACCCCAAGGCACTGTCCAATCGCGGCGCGCACGGCCTGATGCAGGTCACCCGTTCCACGGCACGCCGCTTCGGCTCGGAGCAGCCGATGGACCCGAGGCAGAACCTCGAAGCCGGCGCCCGGTACATCTCCTATCTGCTGAAGATGTTCGACAACCGCCTGACCCTGGTCATCGCCGCGTACAACGCCGGCGAAGGGGCCGTCAAACGCTACAACGCCGTCCCGCCGTATGCGGAAACCCGGCAATACGTCGCCAAGGTGCTGGCCACCTACGCGGCAGCCAGCATGGACGACAACGGGGCGGCAGCACCTGCGCCCCGCCTGGAAAAAGCCGCCTTCAACGGCTAGCGGCCTGACGGCGATCCGCCGCCACGGCCGGCCATTCAAGACCCGCCCGGCGCCGCCGATGACATTGGCACGCCGGGCGGCTTTTTTGTCAGCCATGCCCGGCGCCCTTGACGGAACGGCGCCGCCGTACCGTAATGTCGGCTGACCTCTCCACCACTACAGTCCTCCATGTCCGTTCTTGCGCGTACCGTTCTGCTCGCCAGCCTGCTTTTCGCGCCATCGCTGGCGTTTTCTTCCGATCCCGTCCCGCTGAAGGGCCATGCCAGCGTCAGCGGCAAACTCGGCGGCCACCAGGTCCGCGACTATGTATTCACCGGCAAGGCCGGCCAGCCCGTGCGCATCACGCTGTCCGGCTCGCCGAATGCCTACTTCCTGCTGTGGGAGCCGGAGCACCAGGCCATGAGCGTGTCCGAGACCCGCGACTGGTGGGGCAAGCTGCCGACCGACGGCAAATACATGATCCGGGTGTTCGTCTACCGTACCGCCGCCGAGCGCGGCAAATCGGTCAGTTACCGGCTGCGTCTCGGCACGCGCTGAAGCAATTCGCACGCGGCGCCCCGTCTCGTGTTATCACTCCGCCTTTCCGCTGAAATCGCCGTACGAGGAGTGACACGCCCATGGAGCCGCTCGCGCTCGCCACGCCCCGCGTGACGAGTCTTACCCAATGCATCGACAGCGTCGCCGACAACGGCTGGGCCCTCTGGCCCGGTTTTCTGTCTGCCGACGACACTGCGGCCCTGGCCGCCCACACCCTTGCCGTCCATGCCGACGGCCATTTCCACCGCGCCGGCGTCGGCCGCGCCAGCGGCCTGGCGATCCGCGAAGGCATCCGCTCCGATCAGGTGCTGTGGATTGACGACGCCCCGCCCCACCCCGTTCTCGACCACTACCGCGAGCAGATGGACCAGTTGCGCGAGGCCATCAATCGCGCGCTGTACCTTGGCCTGTTCGATCTCGAAAGCCACCTGGCGGTCTATCCGCCCGGCAGTGCCTACGAACGCCACCTCGACCGCTTCCGCGACGACGACCTGCGCACGCTGACCGTAGTGCTGTACCTCAATCCCCCCGACTGGCAGGACGACGACGGCGGCCACCTGCGCTTCTGGGCCGGCGGCCCGGACCTCGAACCGATCCATATCCGGCCGGCAGGCGGCACGCTGGCAGTGTTCCTGTCCGACCGCTACTGGCATGCCGTGGAGCCGGCCCGGCGCACGCGGCTCAGCGTCACCGGCTGGTTTCGCCGCCGGCCGGTCTGAGCGGGAGCCGTGCTAAACTCGACGCCTTCCATATTGCACGCTTACGGGAACGCACCATGTCGGGTAACAGCTTCGGCCTCTTGTTCACCGTTACCTCGTTCGGCGAATCGCACGGACCGGCAATCGGTTGCGTGGTCGACGGCTGTCCGCCCGGACTGGCGCTGACCGAGGCCGACATCCAGATCGAGCTGGACCGCCGCAAGCCCGGCACCAGCCGCCATGTGACCCAGCGCCGCGAGCCGGACACGGTGGAAATCCTGTCCGGCGTCTTCGAGGGCCGCACCACCGGCACCCCGATCGCGCTGCTGATCCGCAACCAGGACCAGCGCAGCAAGGATTACGGCAATATCGCCGACACCTTCCGCCCCGGTCACGCCGACTACACCTACTGGCACAAGTACGGCATCCGCGACCCGCGTGGTGGTGGCCGCAGCTCGGCGCGTGAAACCGCCGTGCGCGTCGCCGCCGGTGCCATTGCCAGAAAGTGGCTGCATGAACGCTACGGCATCGTGATCCGTGGTCACATGACGCAGATCGGCGAACATCACATTCCGTTCCGCAGCTGGGACGAAGTCGGCCAGAACCCGTTCTTTGCGGCCGACAACAGCGTGGTTCCGGCTCTGGAAACCTATATGGACAGCATCCGCAAATCACTGGATTCGGTAGGCGCACGACTGCGGGTGGTGGCGGAGAACGTGCCGGTCGGCTGGGGCGAGCCGGTCTTTGACCGCCTCGACGCCGATATCGCCCATGCCATGATGGGCATCAATGCCGTCAAGGGCGTGGAGATCGGCGCCGGCTTCGATTCGGTTACCCAGCGCGGCAGCGTGCATGGTGACGAGCTGACACCGGACGGTTTTGCCAGCAACTACGCCGGCGGCATTCTCGGCGGCATCTCGACCGGCCAGGACATCGAGGTCAGCATCGCCATCAAGCCGACCTCCAGCATTGCCCAGCCGCGCCGCTCGATCGACAAGGCCGGCCATCCGGTCGACATGGAAACCCACGGTCGCCACGATCCGTGCGTCGGCATCCGCGCCACGCCGATTGCCGAGGCCATGCTGGCGCTGGTGCTGATCGACCACGCGCTGCGCCATCGCGCCCAGTGCGGCGATGTGCGGGTGGAGACCCCGCGCATCCCCGGTCATATCGCTTAGTCGCCAGTCCAGATTCCCTGCCCGACCAGCTGCCGCTCGGCCGCTGCGAACCAGCCCCGGTTCGCAGCCGGACTGGCCGGGCTCGGGTGCAGGATCTCGCCGATGCGCAACGCGCGCCCGGCCAGCGCCTGACGCGCCCGGTCGGCGGCAAAACGCCCGACGCCCACGACCCAGTCCGGCCCGGTCGCGTCGACCACGGCACACAGGTGTATGTCGCAGGCCTGGAATAACGGCCCCCTCTCGGCGCTGGCCAGCTTGTCCGGGGTCAGGTTTCGCGCCCCGACGCTGAACAGCAGCGGGCAATAGTTGACCACGAAGTGATCGGCAAAGAAATTTTCGGCCCGACCGAAACGGCTGGCGAATCCGCCCCACAGCCGCCGGCCACTGACCTCCGAACGCGGGCAGGCAAAGCCGTCGACCGGCCGCAGCGGCGACACCTCGGCCGGGCGCAGCACCGCGGCCTCGATGCCGAGCCAGTCGCGTACCATGCCGACCTCGCCGAACGGCACGCCGGTCTGGGTCATGCCCCAGGGTCCCGGGTTCATGCCGAGAAACAGCACGCGCTTGCGCCCGCCACCGTAGCGGCGCACATAGGCGGCAAACGGCGCCCACGCATAGTCGAGCGGATCGTAGACCTGGGTGACCGGGGGCGGGAAGCGCATGGCGTCAACCCGTTCGCGCAGCCGCACGGCGGCGGCAAGTTGCTGTTCGATGCTGTCCATGGCGACCAGTATGCCGCGCCTCGTCCGAATGAACGATGCCGCCCTGTCCGTTTGGGTGATATCCGCCGGCGGCAAACGCCGCCTAAGCTGAAAGGCATGACAACGCCCCCACCCCGACCCCCATTGGTTTACGCCTGTTCCGGCTGCTCCAGCGCAGCGCAAATGGCCAATCACTTCGCCCTGCGCCTGACCCGCGACGGTCTGGCCGAGATGTCGTGCATCGCCGGCGTTGGCGGCAATGTTCCCACCCTGCTGCGCATCGCCCGCTCCGGCCGGACGATCCTGGCACTGGATGGCTGTCCGCTGCACTGCGTCAGCGGCTGCCTGTCACAGGCTGGCGTCAGCGCCGACCGCCACCTGACACTGTCCGACTTCGGCGTGGTCAAGCGCAAACATCATGACTTCGACCCGGCCGAAGCGGACCGTCTCTATCCGCGTCTGGTCGATGAAGCGGTCGCACTGACAGCGGCCCCGCCACCGGGCACGACCGGCGACGACTGAGCCGTCTCCTCCACCGCAACGATCCGCGTCTCCGCCGGCGCCTTGCGGAACAGCGCCAGCAGCAGCTTGTAGATTTCGGCATCGAAAGGCGCGGCCAGTACCGGTACGGCCTCGCCCGGGCGGAAGCTGCCGAGCAGGCGCCAGTGGTCGAAACGGTGCGCGATGCTGTCGCCACTGACCGGATCGGCCTCGATCACGTCGATCGCCCCCGGATACGGCCAGCTTTTCAGCTTCAGCTTGCCCAGCGCCTTCAGCAGGCGGGCGTTGAAGTGCAGTGCCGGCTCGCGGCCGAGGCAGGTGCCCTTGCAGCGCCCCTGCCCGTATCCCCCGCACGGCCGGCCGGTACGCAGCGTCTCCAGGCCAAGCCGTGCCTGACACAGCTGATAGGCATCGGCCAGCTGCACCAGTGCCCGGCTGGCTTCACGGGAAGAACGGAACACCCCGTACAGCGATTCGGTCCGGGAAAAATCCACGTCATCGCTGCTGACCGGCACCGGTCGCAGAAAACCGCCATCGACCGTATCGAGCCGGAACGACACCAGCCCGCCGGCGTGATGCACATTGTGCAGCGGTGCCCGCTGCCGGATCAGCCGGATCTGCAGCAATTGCGCGCCAAATTCGCCAACCGCTTCGTGCCAGTCGATACGGGCCACCGGCCGGTTGAAGCGCGGCATCCGCCCCTTGCCGCGAGACGCGGCAAAATGCGCCAGCACCCCGCTGCGCAGGTTCGCACTCTTGCCGACATACAGCAGCGTGTCATCGTCGGCGTGGAACAGGTAGGCACCAGGCACGTCCGGCAAGGCATCGGCCACATCGGGATCGATGCCGGGCGGCAGGTCCGGCGACAGGGCCTGGGCATGCGTGGCGGCCAGCACCACGTCGCGGCCAAGCTCGCGCCCGGCCGCCTCGAGGAACACCCGCACCGCCTCGGCATCGCCCAGCGCACGGTGACGCATGCCGGGTGGCACATCGATGCCGAAACGGGCGATCAGGCTGTCGAGGTTGTGCTTGAAATGCTGCGGGTACAGCGCACGCGACAGCTTGACCGTGCACAGCTGGTCGGCATGAAAGCGCAGACCGACCCGCCTGAATTCATTTTTCAGGAAGCCGTAGTCGAAACGGGCGTTGTGCGCGATGAACAGGCGACCGGACAGGCGTTCGAGTACCTCGTCCGCCAGGGCGGCGAACGGCGGCGCATCGGCCACCATGCGGTCGGAAATGCCGGTGATCTGCTCGATGAACGGCGGAATGGGCTGGCCGGGATTGACCAGCGACGACCAGCGTTCCACCCGCTCGCCGTCGACGGCGATCAGGCCGATTTCGGTGATCCGGTCACGGGTGATGTGGCCGCCGGTGGTTTCGAGGTCGACAATGACTAAGGGACGATCTAGCACGAGGAACAGACGGATGGATTCGGAAAAAAGCGAACGCGCAGCGAGCGGAGAGTCCGCCGGAATGAAGTAATGGATCGCTATTCTAACCGACAGCGACGCCACGGCTTGCTACCATTCCCCCCATGCTGAATTCAACCAGACTGACTTTTGTGCGCCACGGCGAGACGGCATGGAATGTCGACCATCGCCTGCAGGGGCACCTGGACATCCCCCTCAACGACACCGGCCGCGCCCAGGCGCAGCTGACCGCCGCCGCACTGGGCGACGAAGCGTTCGACGCGCTGTACTCCAGCGATCTCGGCCGCGCACTGGACACGGCGGCACCGCTGGCCGAACGGCTGGCGCTGCCGGTCACCCCCGACCCGGCACTGCGCGAGCGCCACTTTGGCGCGCTGCAGGGCCTGCGCCCGGCCGATGCCGAACACGAGCACCCCGAACTGTGGCAGCGCTATCGCGGCCGTGCGCTGGACTGGGTGCCACCCGGCGGCGAATCGCTGGCCGACTTCGCCGCCCGCATCCACACCCGGCTGGAAACGCTGGCCAGCCAGCACCACGGCCAGTCGCTGCTGCTGGTGACCCACGGCGGCGTGCTGGAAGTCATCTACCGGCTGGCTACCTCCACCCCGCTGGCCCTGCCGCGCGACTTCCCGATCCCGAACGCCGCCATCTACCGCATCGAACGCCACCCGGGCGGCTGGCGGCTGCTCGGCTGGGCCGAGCGCCCGCACCTCGAGCAGGCGCGCGACGAGATTCTCTGAGCGGCAGACGATAAAAAACCGCCGTGAGAAAAGCTCACGGCGGTTCTTGCTGTCCATCAACCCCACTGCACTGGCGGCGGGGTTTTGACTTCAGACTCAGGCGGCAGCGCTGCCCGAGGCCTTCTTGCCGGCGCGGTTGACGGCAGCGGAAGCAGCCTTGGCCGACGAGGTAGCGGCTTCGACACCGGCTTCGGCCAGCTCGCTCGACACCTTCTTGGCGGTGCGCGACAGGCTGTCGTAGGCGGCGGTGGCGCTGGTGATCGCGTTCTTGGCGATATTCACGGCAGCGTCGGAACCGGCCGGGGCGTTCTTCGAGATATTGTCCAGCGAGGCGCAAACCAGCTTGTTGAAGTCCAGAATCTGTTCTTCAATGAAGCTTTGCACTTCGTTCTGGGTTTCCACGGCGGCGTCGTACACGCTGCGGGCGGCGCCGAAAACCTGTTCGATACCCGGCTGGGCCAGGGTCGCCTGCACTTCGGCCAGCGCCTTCGGGTCCTTGGCGGAAGCCAGGGTCTTGGCGGTCGAAGCCTGTTCAGCCAGCAGCTTCTTCGACAGTTCGAGTTGCAGGGCGGCGAAGCGCTCGGCGCTGGCCAGCACGATCGAGGACAGGCGCAGTGCGCGATCCAGTTGGTTTTTTTGCAGGTCTTGCAGGCGTTCGGTTTGATTGAACATGGTGTATCTTCCTTCCGGCATTGGTTTGAACTTCTTCTTCCGCTGCCAGCGCCTTATGGTGCACTGCAGCAACACCGTGAATTTATGCAAGACCGGCCCGCTTGTCAAACTTTTTTTGTGCACTGCACAATGACGAATGACGGCATCTTGACGGTTCCGTGGAAAACACGTCGAACAGCAGGTAAACTCGCGCCATTCAAAAGCTTTTGTCCGTCGCCATCGACGCATCATGAACGCCAATCCAGCGCACGCATTCGACATAAAATCCGCCCGTTTGAACCTGCTGGCGGTCCGGCTGAAAAGCCCCCGCCTCGACGAGCTGGAACTTGACCTCAGCACCCGCTTCGCCAACGGCTCGCCGTTCGACGGCGAACCGGTCGTGTTCGACCTTCCCGCCGACGGTGCAAACGCCATTCGCTACGACGAACTGGTCAGCCTGTATGCCCGCTATGGCCTGAAGGCAATCGGTGTGCGCGGTGCACCATCGGGACTGCGCGGCGCGCTGGCCCAGGCCGGCCTGATCGCCTTTTCCGGTTCGGACAGCGACGACGAGCCGCACCCCCAGCCACCGGCCCAGGCAGAAGCACCGGCCGCCGCCGCACCCAGTGCGCCGCCGTCGACGCTGATCATCGACCGGCCGGTCCGTGCCGGCCAGCAGATCTACGCGAAAGGCGGCAACCTGGTGGTTCTGGCCATGGTCAGTGCCGGCGCGGAAGTGATCGCCGACGGCGACATCCATATTTATGCGCCACTGCGCGGCAAGGCACTGGCCGGTGCCCGCGGCAATATTGCCGCGCGCATCTTCGTGCAGGCAATGGAAGCGGAACTCCTGTCCATCGCCGGCATCTACCGCACCATCGAACAAGCGTTGCCGGCCTCCATCGCCGGCAAACCCACTCAGATATTCCTGGACGCAGACAAACTGGTCATGCAGCCATTGGCCGCCTGATTGCAGGCGCCGAATATCGCCCGATATCATCGACAGGGGAAATACGTGGCCAAAATCATCGTCATCACGTCCGGCAAGGGCGGCGTCGGCAAGACCACTACCAGCGCAAGCTTTGCAAGCGGCCTTGCCCTCAAGGGGCACAAGACGGCCGTCATCGACTTCGACGTCGGCCTGCGCAATCTCGACCTGATCATGGGTTGCGAACGCCGCGTCGTCTATGACCTGATCAATGTCGTCAACGGCGAAGTGTCGCTGAATCAGGCGCTGATCAAGGACAAGCACTGCGACAACCTGTACATCCTGCCGGCGTCGCAGACGCGCGACAAGGATGCGCTGACCGAGGAAGGCGTGGAAAAGGTCCTGAACGACCTGGCCGCCGACGGTTTCGAATACATCGTCTGCGATTCGCCGGCCGGCATCGAGCGCGGCGCGCTGATGGCGCTGCACTTCGCCGACGAAGCGATCATCACCACCAATCCGGAAGTGTCGTCGGTGCGCGACTCCGACCGCATCCTCGGCATTCTGGCCGCCAAGTCCCGTCGCGCGATCGAAAACCGCGAACCGGTCAAGGAACACCTGCTGATCACCCGCTACACGCCGGCGCGCGTCGAGCGCGGCGAAATGCTGTCGGTCGATGACGTGAAGGAAATCCTGCGCATTCCGCTGATCGGCGTCATTCCCGAGTCGCAGGCGGTCCTGCAGGCATCGAACCAGGGCACGCCGTCCATCCACCTGTCCGGCACCGATGTCTCGGAAGCCTACAAGGACGTGGTCGACCGTTTCCTCGGCGCCGACAAACCCATCCGTTTCCTGGACGCACCGAAGGTCGGTCTCCTGAAACGCCTGTTCGGAGGCTGAACCCATGACACTGATTGAACGCCTGTTCGGCAAGCGCCAGAAAACCGCGGCCATCGCGCGCGAGCGACTGCAGATCATCCTTGCCCACGAGCGCAGCGGTCGCGGCACCGACAAGCCGGACTACCTGCCGGCGCTGCAGGCCGAACTGATGGCCGTCATCTCCAAGTACGTGCAGGTGTCGCAGGAGGACATCAAGGTCCAGCTCGAACGCCAGGACAACCTGGACGTGCTGGAAGTGAACATCGTGCTGAACGAGCCGCAACGGCCAGCGGCATGACCCTGACCGAGCTCAAGTACATCGTCGCCGTCGCCCGCGAGCGCCATTTCGGCCGTGCAGCGGCCGCCTGCTTCGTCAGCCAGCCGACCCTGTCCATCGCGGTCAAGAAGCTGGAAGACGAACTGGGCGTGACGCTGTTCGAGCGCGGCTCCGACATCAGCGTGACCGATATCGGCCGCCAGGTGGTCGAGCAGGCCCAGGTCGTGCTCGAACAGGCCGCCGTGGTCAAGCGCATCGCCGGCGAGCGGCAGAACGAGCTGGTCGGGCCGCTGAAGCTCGGCATCATCTTCACCATCGGCCCGTATCTGCTGCCTAAGCTGATTCCGGCACTGCGCCACGTCGCCCCCGACATGCCGCTGTACCTGGAAGAGAACTACACGTCGCGGCTGGCCGACATGCTGAAAAGCGGCGAGATCGACGCCGCCATCGTCGCCGAGCCGTTCGATGAACCGAACATTGTCACGCTGCCGCTGTACGACGAACCTTTCGTCATCGCCACGCCGAAGGACCACCCGTGGGCCGACCGCGATGCGATCCAGCCGCACGAGCTGGCCAACGAGGCCGTGCTGCTGCTGACGCAGGGCAACTGCTTCCGCGATCAGGTGGTTGAAGTGTGCGACCGCCATGCCGAGCCGGTTCCCGGCGGCCACCCGCTGTCGCAGGCCCTGTCCGGCAGTTCGCTGACCACCATCCGCCACATGGTCGCCAGCGGCGTCGGCGTCACCGTGCTGCCGGCCACCTCGGTCAGCGCCGCCGACAACGAGCTGCTCTGTATCCTGCCGTTCGCCGGCCAGGCGCCGACGCGCCGGGTCGTGGTCGCCACCCGCAAGCACTTCCCGCGCATGGGCGCCATCCACGCCCTGGCCGACGCGGTGCGCAGCAGCGGACTGGAAAGCGTCACCATGGTCGGTGACTGACCAGTGGTACAGTTGAAGTCAGTCAAGGTTATTGACGTCCGGGCTTGACGCGCAGAAAATAACTTTCGCAAACGGCATGCCGTTATGCATTTTCCAGGGGGAACCGCCTGCGCTTGATGACGGTTCCGTTTTTACCGCGCCGATTTAACGACAACTTGCGGGGCGCATTCAAATTCCGCTAAAGCGTCCCCCGGGTCGCACCGGGTGCGCTGTGTCGTCGGAGACATGCCATGTACGATTGCCAGACCGACGCCGCCATTGAGTTCGGCCATTCCCCTTCCCCGACAGCCCCGACCCGCTCGGCCCTGTGCGGCGACCTCTGTTGCCGCCCGCTGGCCAATGCCACGCCGCAGGACGTCCTGACGATCGCGGACCTCGCCCTCTCTCTCGGCTATCGCGTCAACCGCCAGCAACCCGCCTGCCTGACCATTCTTGCCGTCCGCCTCGACGACGCGCTGCGCCTCAATGCACGCTTCGGTGACCGCTTCGTGGTCAGCGGCGAGATGAACGCCCCCACCCCCATCCGCGTACCGGGCTGAGCCCGGCGCCCTGACCGGCAAGGACACCGGCGCCCGCCGTGGCGCCGGCGCAGCCCTGGCCGAGTGCGATATACTTCGCGTTCTGTCCTCTTTCTGATACGGCCCCCGGAATGCGCATTGCCACGCTGTTCTCCCGTCGTCACGAGGCGCGGGCGGAAGCGTCCGCGCTAACCCGGCTGGCAGTACCGATGATGATCGCGCAGATGGCACAGGTCGCGACCGGCTTCGTCGACACGGTCATGGCCGGCCAGGTCAGCGCCAACGATCTCGCCGCCGTCTCGATCGGTTCCAGCATCCTGATCACCGTGTTCATCACCCTGTCCGGGGTGATGGTCGCGCTGAATCCGGTCGTCGCCCACCATATCGGTGCCCGGGCACCGGAAAAAATCGGCCCGTCGGTGCGCCAGGGCATCTGGCTCGCACTCGCACTCGGCCTGTTCGGCATGACCATCCTGTTTGGCGTGCAGCCGTTCCTCGGCGCCCACCTCGGACTCGACGCGGCCGTCACTGACAAGGTCAACGGTTTTCTGACCGGTGCCGGTCTCGGCGTGCCGGGCGTGCTGCTGTACCGCGCACTGCATGCCTACTCGTCCAGCGTCAACCGCACCAAGCCGATCATGATCGTCAGCCTGTGTGCGCTGGCGCTGAACATCCCGCTCAACTACATCCTGATCCACGGCCTGTTCGGCTTTCCGGAACTCGGCGGTGCCGGCTGTGGCTGGGCCACCGGGGCGGTATTCTGGTTCAGCTTCATCGCGCTGGCCATCCATACCCGGCTGGCGGCCGCCTACCGGCCATATCGGCTGTGGCAGCGCTTCGAGCGCCCGGACCCGGCCCAGCAACGCCAGTTGCTGCGTATCGGGGCACCGGTGGCGTTCTCGTATTTTCTGGAAGTCAGCGCCTTCACCTTCGTCGCGCTGGCCATTGCCAAGCTGGGTGCGGTCACCGTATCCGGCCACCAGGTGGTGATCAACTTCTCCAGCCTGATCTACATGATTCCGCAAAGCCTGGCGACTGCGCTGACGGTCCGTGTCGGCCAGGCACTGGGCCATCAGGACCCGCAGGCGGCACATTTCCGCAGCGGCGTCGGCATGGTGGTGGCGCTGCTCTGTGCCTGTGCGACATCGCTGTGCGTCCTGCTGCTGCGCGAACCGATCGCCGCCATGTACAGCAACGATGCGCGCGTGGTCGCACTGGCGGCCTCGCTGCTGCTGTTCGCCGCGGTATTCCAGCTGTCCGACGCCGCGCAGACGGCGGCAGCCGGCGCGCTGCGCGGCTACAAGGTTACGGCACGGCCGATGGCGGTCCACCTGGTCGCCTTCTGGGGCGTCGGGCTGGCCGGCGGGGCCTGGCTCGGCCTCGGCCATGGCATCGTGCTCGGGCTGGAGCGGCCGATGGGCGCGCACGGCTTCTGGCTGGCCCTGACCATCAGCCTGACCCTGGCTGCCATCCTGCTGAGCTGGATGCTGGCCCGCGTCAGCCATGATGCCCTTCCCGCCCCCGGACATTTGCAAAAGGTTTCCGCATGACCCTCCTCGCGCAGCACGACGTCGCGCTGGCTCCGTTCACTACCTTCGGCGTGCCGGCCCAGGCCCGGCGCCTGGTCCATGTCAGCGACGAGGCCGCGCTGGCCGCACTGCTGGACGACGACGCCTTTCGCCACGGACCGAGGCTGGTGCTCGGCGGCGGCAGCAATGTGCTGTTCACCCGCGACTTTCCCGGCACGGTCGCCCGCATCGAGCTGAAGGGCATTGCCGTCATCGACGATCAGCCGGACACAGTGCAGGTCCGTGTCGCCGCCGGCGAAATCTGGCATGACTTTGTCCGTTCCGCGCTGGCCCGCGGCTGGTTCGGGCTGGAAAACCTGAGCCTGATTCCCGGCACGGTCGGTGCCAGCCCGGTGCAGAACATCGGCGCCTATGGCACCGAAGCGGGCGAACGGATCGTGCAGGTCGATGCGGTGGAGATTGCCACCGGCACCCTGCACCATTTCGACCATGCCGGCTGCCGTTTCGGCTATCGCGACAGCGTGTTCAAGCGCGAGTGGAAGGACCGGCTGATCATTACCGCCGTGCATTTCCGTCTCAACCGGCATGCCTCGCCCCGCACCGGCTATGGCGACATTTCCCGTGAACTGGACGCCGCCGGCATCGTGACGCCAACGCCGCTGGATGTGTCGGATGCGGTGTGCCGCATCCGCGCCGCCAAGCTGCCCGATCCGGCGCGGCTGGGCAATGCCGGCAGCTTCTTCAAGAACCCGGTGGTGACGCAGGCCACGGCGGACCGGCTGCATGCCGCCCATCCGGGCCTGGTCAGCTATCCGCACAGTGCCGGTCTGGTCAAGCTGGCCGCCGGCTGGCTGATCGATCATGCCGGCCTGAAGGGGCTGGTCCGGGGCCAGGCGGCGGTCCATGACCGCCAGGCCCTGGTGCTGGTCAATCGCGGCGGAGCCAGTGGCGAGGAGGTACTGGCGCTGGCCCGCCATGTGCAGCAGACCGTTCGCGATCGCTATGATGTAGAAATAGAACCGGAGCCAATCATTCTTTAGTGCCTTGCCGCCGCTGTGCGGCAAGCCAGATGCGGATACAATTCAGACTATTCCAGTCGCAATCCACAGGGACACCGCCCATGACAGCCAAGCTCACCAAAGTGCTCCCTCTGACCGGCAAGCGGCTGATTGTCGGTTTTGCGGACGGGGTCAGCGCGACGGTGTGGCTGGACCGGATCGACGGCCCGCACGATGAACGTTTTGCCGCGCTGGTCGATACGGCCCTGTTCCGCGCGGCACGCGTCGACAACGACCGCGTGGTCTGGCCGAACGGCGCCAGCCTGGCCGGCGAGCTGTTGTACGCGCAGGCGACACGGCGACCCCACACCGGCTCGTAGCAGGCATCCCCGCAGCGGCATCGCCTGTCGATCGGGCCTGCTGCAGTGCCTCGCCACGGTGAACATCACAACGCAGAACGCCGCCTTTTCAGGCGGCGTTCTGCATGTCCCGGCGGTGCTTACGCGCCGAACGGGTGACGCAGCACGATGGTTTCCGCGCGGTCCGGACCGGTCGAGATGATGTCGATCGGGGCTTCGCAGATTTCCTCGATGCGCTTCAGGTAAGCGCGTGCATTGGCCGGCAGGTCCTCGAAGCGCTTGACGCCGAAGGTCGAGTCGGTCCAGCCGGGGATGGTTTCGTAGATCGGCTCGCAGCCGGCCACGTTTTCCGAGCCGAACGGCAGGATGTCGTATTCGACGCCGTCCTTGCGATAGCCGACGCACAGCAGGATTTCGTCCATGCCGTCCATCACGTCGAGCTTGGTCACGCACAGGCCGGATACGCCGTTGATCTGGATCGAGCGCTTCAGCAGCGCGGCATCGAACCAGCCGCAGCGGCGCGGACGGCCGGTGACCGAACCGAACTCGTTGCCACGCTTGGCCAGGAAGGCGCCAACATCATTGCACTGCTCGGTCGGGAACGGGCCGGAACCGACGCGGGTGGTGTAAGCCTTGACGATGCCCAGCACGTAATTGAGCATCTGCGGCGCCACACCGGCGCCCGGCGAGGCCGCACCGGCCACGCAGTTCGACGAGGTCACGAACGGATAGGTGCCGTGGTCGATGTCCAGCAGCGTGCCCTGTGCGCCTTCGAACAGGATCGGTTTGCCGGCCTTGTTCATTTCATACAGCGTGCGCGACACGTCGGCCACCATCGGCTTGATGCGCTCGGCGTAGGCCATGGTGTCGTCCAGGGTCTTCTGGAAGTCGACCGGCTCGGTCTTGAAGTATTCCTTCAGCAGGAAGTTGTAGTAAGCCAGGTTTTCGCCGAGCTTGGCGGCAAAACGTTCCGGGTGGAACAGGTCCTGCACGCGGATCGCGCGACGCGCGATCTTGTCCTCGTAGGCCGGGCCGATGCCGCGACCGGTGGTGCCGATCTTGTTCTCGCCCTTGGCGGCTTCACGCGCCTGGTCGAGTGCAATGTGGTACGGCAGGATCAGCGGGCAGGACTCGGAGATCTTCAGCCGGCTGGCGACATCGATGCCGGCAGCCTGCAGTTCGTCGATTTCCTTCAGCAGCGCTTCCGGCGACAGCACGACGCCGTTGCCGATAAAGCAGTTGCGGCCGGCATGCAGGATGCCGGACGGGATCAGGCGCAGAATGGTCTTCTTGCCATTGATGACCAGCGTGTGGCCGGCATTGTGGCCGCCCTGGAAGCGCACCACGCCTTCAGCGTGGTCCGTCAGCCAGTCGACGATTTTTCCCTTGCCTTCGTCACCCCATTGGGTGCCGATCACGACGACGTTCTTGGCCATAGTTACCTCTCGAAACTCAAATTCATCAATGGGTGGAAGGCAGCGGCACAAGCTGTGCCACGCCGTCGATCAGCGTCAGGGCACGGTCGCAATGCAGCGCCTCTGCGGATTCGTGCAGGTAGTCGATGACGACCACCTCGCCTGCCTTGCGCAAACGCGCAGCTTCTTCGGCCAGTTGCGGCAGGTCGTCCGCCGCCAGGCGGATGCCCTTGGACGGATTCTGCTGCGGCAGGATGCGGATCAGGTCGCGCAGGTCCAGACTGAAACCGGTGGCCGGGCGAGCCCGGCCGAAACGGCGGCCGACATTGTCGTAACGACCGCCACGGGCCAGTTCTTCCGCCCAGCCTTCGGCATAGGCGGCGAACATCAACCCGGTATGGTAATGCGTACCGCGCAGTTCGGTCAGGTCGAATGTGACCCGGGCCCGGCCGGCAAAGGCGGCAGCAACGCGTTCCAGGTCATCCAGTGCCGCACGGATCGCCGGGAGTCCCGGCAGCGAAGTGCGTGCCCGTCTGACTGCATCCGGCCCGTACAGTTCGGTCAGGTGACGGAAGGCGGAGCGGAACGGCTCGTGCACGTCGACGGTCAGCGCCGCGACCGTGGACGTGTCCTTGCTCTGGATGGCCGAGAACAGCTCGTGCTCGAAATCGCCGTCGAGCTGCGCCTCGCGCACCAGTGCCCGGTACAGACCAAGATGACCCAGATCCAGCGTGACATCGTTCACGCCGACCTGCGCCAGCGACGACAGCATCAGGTCGATGACTTCCAGGTCGGCCGCCAGCCCGTAACAGCCGTACAGCTCGGCACCGAGTTGCAGCGGTTCGCGCGAGCGGGTCAGACCGGTCGGGCGGGTATGCACGATGCTGCCGGCGTAGCACAGCCGGGTCGCGCCGTCGCGATGCGCCAGCAGATGAGCGTCGATGCGCGCCACCTGCGGCGTGATGTCGGCGCGCAGGCCGAGCTGGCGCCCGGTCAGCTGGTCGTCGAGCTTGAAGGTCCGCATGTCCAGTGCCGGGTCGGCATGGGTCAGCAGCGCCTCCGTGTATTCGATCAGCGGAGGACTGACGAGCTCGTAACCGTAGGTCCGGTACAGCTCCAGCATCCGCGCCTTGGCCGACTCCACCTGCCGCGCAGTAGCGGGCAGGATGTCGGCGATGTATTCAGGAAGCAGCCAGGTATGCATTAGTTTTTTACACGTTAAAAGGCGGGGGACGATCCCCCCGCCTTGCCGACCCGAACCGGCGTCGCTCGAATTACTTCTTCGCGCCGCCAGCCGAAGCCTTCGGATCCTTCATGTACTTGAAGAAGGCCGAATTCGGTTCCAGCACCATCACGTCGCCCTTGGACTTGAACGACTGCTTGTAGGCATCCATGCTGCGGTAGAACGAATAGAATTCAGGATTCTTGCCGTACGCGTCGGCATAAATCGCGGACGCACGCGCATCCCCTTCGCCTTTCGCCACCTGGGCCTGCCGGTAGGCATCAGCCAGGATGACTTCGCGCTGACGGTCAGCGTCCGCCCGGATGCGTTCAGCATCCGCTGCCCCCTCGCTTCGCAGCTGGCTTGCCACCGTGCGACGCTCGGACTGCATGCGATCGTAGACCGACTGGGAGATTTTATCCGGAAAATCGACGCGCTTTAAGCGGACATCCAGAATTTCCACACCAATCTTGCGGGCATCGACGTCGGCGCGCTTGCGCACGATCTCCATCACCCGGTCACGCTGGCCGGAAATCACGTCGGCAACGGTCTTCTGGCCGAACTCGGCGCGCAGTCCGTCGTTGATGGTCTGGCGCAGACGGGCCACGGCCGCGCTCTCGTTGCCGCCCACCGACTTGTAGAACTGCTCGACGTTGGTCACGCGCCATTTGACGAAGCTGTCCACCAGCACGTTCTTCTTCTCGCGGGTGTTGAACAGCTCCGGCGTGTCCGAGTCGATGGTCTGGATGCGGCGGTCGAAGTAGCGGACGTTCTGCAGCAGCGGCACCTTGAACTGGATGCCCGGCTCCTTCACGACACGCATGACTTCGCCGAACTGGAACACCATCGCATACTGGCGCTGGTCGACGATGAACAGCGACATGCTCAGCAGCAGCAACGCGGCGAGGACGGCGATAACACCAGGAATGAGTCTGTCCATCGCTTATTGCCCCCCTTCCTGGTTACGACCGCGACGCACGTCGCGGCTGAAATTGCGGCCGTTCGCCCCTTCGTTTGCCTGCGGTACCGCTTCGGCCTCGGCCGACGGGGTACCGGCGGCCTGCGGCCGGTTGCCGGCGGCGGCCGGCGCTTGCGGGTTGGTCATCTGCATCAGCTTGTCCAGCGGCAGGTACAGCAGGTTCTGGCCACCCTTCTGGTCGACGATGACCTTGGTGGTGTCCTGCATGACCTTCTGCATGGTGTCGTAGTAAATGCGTTCGCGCGTCACCGCCGGCGCCTTCTGGTATTCGCCCAGCACCGACTTGAAGCGCGCGGCCTCACCCTCGGCGTTGGAGATCACGCGCTGCTTGTAGCCCTGCGACTCTTCCAGCAGGCGGGTGGCAAGACCCCGCGCCTTCGGAATGACGTCGTTCGCGTATGCCTGGCCTTCGTTGCGCAGTTTTTCCTTGTCCTGGCCCGCCTTGACGGCGTCCTCGAACGCGGCCTGCACCTGCTCCGGCGGCTGCACGTCGTTGATGTTGACCTTGGCCACCCGGATGCCGGTGCCATAGCGGTCAAGCATCGCCTGGATCACCTGCTGCGTTTCGGCGGCAATCTGCCCCCGGCCCTCGTTCAGCACGAAGTCGACCTTGTTCTTGCCGACCACTTCGCGGATCGCGCTCTCGGTCACCATCTTGACGACATCCTTGCCGTCCTTGTCGGTGAACACGTTGTTGAAAAGGAAGGCGCGCGGGTCCTTGACGTCGTACTGGACCGACAGCTGCACGTCGATGATGTTCTGGTCTTCCGTCAGCATCAGCGATTCTTCGAGCACGCGATTCTTGGCGTTGCCGCGATAGCCGATCTCGACCGAACGCACTTCGGTCAGGGTGACGATCTCGACTTTCTCGAACGGATACGGCAGATGCCACTGCAGGCCGGAATCGGTGATGCGGTTGAAGCGACCCAGCTGAAGGACCACCCCTTCCTCACGCGCGTCGACCACGTAGAAGCCGCTGGCCAGCCACAGCGCCACCAGCACGCCGCCAAGGGCCAGCACGCCACCCTTCATCGCGCCACGCGGGGAGCGCGGCGCCGAGGGGCCGCCGTTGTCGTCGCCACCTCCCTTGCCGCCCAGTATGCGGGACAGCTTGTTGTTGAGGTTGCGGAAAAGCTCGTCGAGATCGGGCGGCCCGTCATTGCCGCGCCGACCTCCGCCCCGTTGCGGGTCGTTTTGTGCCATGGGATCGGGGTCCGGGTTCTTGATGTTTGAATACGCTGTCAGTATGTGGGGGCGCTTGCGCATTCGACAAGCGCAGCCCGCAACAGCTCCAGGCCTTCGCCGGTAAGCGCGGAGACGCGAACGGCAATGATACGCCCTTGTTCGTCCCGCTCGATGTCGGCCGGCAATCCCTTCAGATCGCACTTGTTCCAGACCAGGAGCTGAGGTACGCCATCGGCGTCGATTTCCTTCAGCACTTTGTTGACTTCGGCGATCTGCATGTCACGGGTATCGCTGGCGCTGTCGACCACATGCAGCAGGAGATCGGCTCTGACCGTCTCTTCCAGCGTGGCCTTGAACGCAGCAACTAGCGAATGGGGCAGATCGCGGATGAAGCCCACCGTATCAGACAACACTACACTTAGCTGCTCGTTAAGGTAGAGCCGACGGCTGGTGGTATCCAGTGTCGCGAACAGCTGATCGGCCGCATAGGCGCGCGCCTTGGTCAGCGAATTGAACAGCGTCGACTTGCCGGCATTGGTATAGCCGACGATGGAAACGCTGAACACGCCGCCGCGCTCGCGGCCGCGCCGCTGCACGTTCCGCTGCCGTTCGACCCGCGCCAGGCGGTCTTTCAGCAGCTTGACCCGTATGCCGATCAGACGGCGGTCGGTTTCGAGCTGGGTTTCACCCGGCCCGCGCAGGCCGATGCCGCCCTTTTGCCGTTCCAGGTGGGTCCAGCCGCGCACCAGGCGGGTCGCCAGGTGGTTGAGCTGGGCCAGTTCGACCTGCAGCTTGCCTTCGTGGCTGCGTGCGCGCTGGGCGAAGATGTCCAGGATCAGGCTGGTTCGGTCGACCACGCGGCATTCCAGCAAGCGTTCCAGGTTGCGCTGCTGTGCCGGGGACAGTGCATGATTGAAGATCACCACATTGGCGTCGTGCGCCTTCAGCGCCATGCCGATTTCCTCGACCTTGCCCTTGCCGGCAAACAGGGCCGCATCCGGTCGCTGTCGCTTGCCGATTACCACGTCGCGCACATCGACACCGGCCCCCTTGACCAGCTCGACACATTCCTCGACGCCTTCGGCAAAATCCGGCTCGCCAAAATTCAGACACACAACTACTGCGGTATCACCAAAATCAGGACGGTCTAACACGAATAGGGATCGCTTTCAGCTATGACAAAATGCAGACGGCCGGCAATCGCCGGCCGGTCGGACAAAAGGCAGACGGGGGAAGCGGCTCGTTGACGGGCACCGGTCCATTGCCGGCTACCCCCGCCTTCCCCGCGCCGTCGCCGGTCAGGCGTCCTGCGGGGCAGCGCCGGCCGGGGTGTGATGCTCGTGCGGAATGGAGACCGGACGTGCGGGCACCACGGTCGAGATGGCATGCTTGTACACCATCTGGGTCACCGTGTTTTTCAGCAGCACGACATATTGATCGAACGACTCGATCTGCCCTTGCAGCTTGATGCCGTTCACAAGATAGATGGACACCGGCACGTGCTCTTTACGCAGCACGTTCAGAAACGGGTCTTGTAGCATTTGCCCTTTGGTGCTCATTTTTGATCTCCGATTTTACTTAAGGTTTTGTAATTCGCTCGGGATAGCGTTCTATTTTTCTAAGCGGAAAAACGCCGGGATGCCACTATTTTTTCTTGCCGTATCGTACCGGTTTCGGCTTGCCCTTGGTCGGTTTCGGCGGTGCCGCCCGTTCGGTATAGGGGTTGTCGGTCGATTTATACTGCACACGCAACGGCGTACCCTCAAGCTTGAAGATACGGCGGAAACTGTGTTCAAGATAACGGGTATAGCTGTCCGGCAACTTATCAAGCGCATTGCCGTGTATCACCACGATCGGCGGATTCATGCCGCCCTGGTGGGCATAACGCAGTTTCGGCCGGGTCAGGCCGATCATCGGCGGTGACTGGCGTTCCAGCGCCACTTGCAGCGCACGCGTCAGCTTCGGCGTCGCCAGCTTGCACATTGCGGCCGTGTACGCCTGGTCGATGGACTTGAACAGCTCGCCGACGCCCTGCCCCTTCAGTGCCGAAATATAGTGATATTTGGCAAATTCAAGGAAATGCAGCTTGCGGGCGATGCTGTGCTTGATGCGCAGCTTCTGGTCTTCGCCACAGTCGTCCCACTTGTTGACCGCGACCACCAGCGCCCGGCCGGCTTCGAGGGCAAAACCGGCCAGCGTCGCATCCTGGTCCGACACGTCGAGGCTGGCGTCGAGCACCAGCACGGCGACGTTGGCGTCTTCGATCGCCTGCAGCGTCTTCACCACCGAGAATTTCTCGATTGCCTCGTTCACCTTGGCGCGACGGCGCACGCCGGCGGTATCGATGATGGTGTACGGCTTCCCTTCGCGCTCGAAATCGATGTAGATCGAGTCACGGGTAGTCCCCGGATGGTCGAAGGCAATCACCCGTTCTTCACCGAGGATGGCGTTGACCAGCGTCGACTTGCCGACGTTCGGCCGGCCGATGATGGCGAACTTCGGATGGCGCGGGTCTTCTGCCGGTGCCTCGTCGGCAAACGGCTCCAGCACCTCGTCCATCAGTTCGCGCACGCCTTCGCCATGGGCGCCGGAAATGCTCCACGGCTCGCCAAGACCCAGCTCGTAGAATTCGGCCACCACCATGGCCCGGCTCATGCCTTCGGCCTTGTTGACCACCAGGTAGACCGGCCGGCTGCCCTGGCGAAGCTGGTTGGCGATGATCTTGTCCTGCGGCGTCAGCCCGGAGCGGGCATCGACCAGGAACACCACCGCGTCCGCTTCATCCACGGCCTGCAGGGTCTGGCGCGCCATCTCATGCATGATGCCGCTGTCGACCACCGGCTCGAAGCCCCCGGTGTCGACCACGAGATACGGCTTGTCACCGACCCGCCCGTGGCCATAGTGACGGTCACGGGTCAGGCCGGGCAGGTCCGCCACCAGCGCGTCGCGGGTTTTGGTCAGCCGGTTGAACAGCGTCGATTTGCCGACATTGGGCCGGCCGACAAGCACTACAGTCGGTTTCACTTAATTTACAGTCCCAGTTGGGCGATTCGGCCGAGGCCCTGCACCAGCAGGTTCGGTCCCGCGGCGACCGGCTGGCCGGATGCGCCGATCGACGCACGGCCGAGCTCGTCGCCCGATTCATTGGAAAGCAGGTGGGCAATGCCTTCGCCGTCGGTCACGACGACGAAGCGGCCCAGCAGGGCCGGTGCCTCCACCTTGCGGTATTTGAAGCCATCCTGGCGCCAGACGCTGCGGCCGTCGGTACGGTCGAACGCCTGCACCGAACCGTCGTCGGCGGTCACGTAGATATTGGCGGCGTCCAGGGCAATGCCCTTGCTCGACGACACTTCACGCGACCACATCGGCGTCGCGGTACGCGCGTCGAAGCAGCTCAGGCGACCCTGGAAGGCGACTGCGCACACCTGGCCACGGTCGAACACCGGGCGACTGGCGACGTCGACCATCCGGTCGAGTTCGGTCGCGCCCTTCGGCGTGGCGACGTTGGCTTCCCACATCGCGCGGCCATCGGCCAGACCCAGCACCGTCAGCACGCCGCCGGGCAGGCCCAGCAGCACGACATCGGAGCCGAGCAGTTGCATGGCACCGGTCGAACGCACCGACAGCGCCGGTTGCTGGCGCTGGTACAGCCACAGTTGCTGGCCGCTGGCAAAGTCGAACGCCGTCACGTTGCCGTCACCGGTACGGACCACGACCGTCTTGCCGTCGGTCTGCGGCGCTTCCAGCGCCTGGCTGGTCAGCGTCGCCTTCCAGCGCGATTCGCCCTGGGTGGTGAAGGCCAGCAGTTCGCCGCGCTCGCTGACGGCAAACACCCGGCCATCACGCACACCGACACCGGCCGACAGCCGGACCTTGGTATCGAAGCCGCCGATCTCGCGGCCGGTGGCAGGATCGATGATCTGCACGCGGCCGTTATTGCCTGCGGTGTACACGCGCTCACCGTCGAAAGCCGGTTCGAACACGTAGCCGCCGGCATCGCCGACGCTGTTTTTCCAGCCGACCTTCAGGTCGACCAGTGGCTTCAGCGGCTTCAGCGGCGTCGGCTCGGGCGTATTGTCGCTGCCGGAAAACAGCGAGCAGCCGGACAGGGCCAGCGCAGCAAGCAGCGCAACGACGGACAACTTCATCGGGAAGGGTTTATTCATGTTATCAGCCACCCAGTGAATCGATTTTGACTTGGACCAGTTCTGCGCGCGGCGCTTCCGGCGACATCTTGGCCAGGGACTCCAGATAGGCCGCATGTGCGCCCTTGCGATCGCCCTTGACCGACAGCGCGTCGCCCTTGAGTTCGAGTTGCTGCGCGGCGAAGGCGACGTCGACCGGCTTGGCCAGTTCGGCCAGCGCGGCGTCAGCCTGGTTCGCATCGAGCTTCAGCGAGGCAAGGCGCAGGCGGGCCACGGCCACCAGCGCTGCTTCTTTTGCATTGGCAGTCACCCAGCCCAGCGCCTGTTCGGCCGTCTTGACGTCACCGTGGTCGAAAGCGACCCGGGCCGCCAGCAGGCTGGCACGCGCGGCGTAGCCGGACGACGGGTAGGCATCCTGCAGCGCCTTGGCGCTGGCCACCAGCTTGCCGGTGTCATTGCTGCGGACGGCTTCGTCCACCGGTGCATACAGCACGGCGGCCTCGGTGGCGACATGGCGCTGGTAATAGCCCCAGCCCTTGTAGCCGAGATACGCCACCGCAGCGACGACCACCCCGGTGCAGATCCAGCGACCCCACTGGCGCCAGAACGCCTTGATGTCGTCTATCTGCTCCTGTTCCTGCAAGTCGAAAGCCATGAGTTCCCCTTAAGATTTCAGCGCGGCAAGCTTTGCCACAAGTTCGTGCCGGCCGAGCGTCTCCTGCTCGCCGCCATCGCGCAGCGGCTTGAGCACGGCCTGGTCGTTGGCCAGTTCGTTTTCGCCGACGATGACGGCGTAACGCGCGCCACTCTGGTCGGCTTTTTTCATTTGCGACTTGAAGCTGCCCTCACCCATGTGCTGGATGACCGCGTAGCCGGCAGCGCGCAGCGCCTTGGCCAGCTGCATCGCGTACAGCGGCGCACCGTCGCCCTGGCTGACCAGGTAGATATCGGTGCCGCTGCTGGCAGGCAGCAGTCCCTTGTCGGCCAGCAGCAGCAGCACGCGTTCCATGCCCATGCCAAAGCCGATGCCCGGCGCCGGCTTGCCGCCCAGCTGTTCGGTCAGCCCGTCGTAGCGCCCGCCGGCGCAGACCGTGCCCTGGGCGCCGAGTTCGGTGGTCACCCACTCGAACACCGACTGGTTGTAGTAATCGAGACCGCGCACCAGACGCGGGTTTTCCACGAAGTCGACGCCGATGCCGGCGATCATCGCCTTCCAGCCGTCGTAGTGCGCGCGTGATGCGTCGCCAAGGTAGTCGATCAGGCGCGGCGCGCCATCGGCCATCTCCTGCAGCGCCGGGTTCTTGGTGTCGAGCACGCGCAGCGGATTGGTATACAGCCGGCGCTTGCCGTCCTCGTCGAGGATGTCGACGAACTGTTCCAGATAGCGGATCAGCGCTTCGCGGTGGCGCGCGCGCTCGTCGGCATTGCCCAGCGTGTTGATTTCAAGCCGCACGTAGTCGCTGATGCCCAGCCGCTGCCACAGGTCCGCCGTCATCATGATGATTTCGGCATCGATATCGGGGCCGGCAAAGCCGAGCGCCTCGATGCCGACCTGGTGGAACTGCCGGTAACGGCCTTTCTGCGGCCGTTCGTGACGATACATCGGGCCCATGTACCACAGCCGCTGCGTGGCGTTGTACAGCAGGTTGTGTTCGACCACCGCGCGCAGCGTGCCGGCCGTGCCTTCCGGGCGCAGCGTCAGGCTGTCCCCGTTCAGGCTGTCGGTGAAGGTGTACATTTCCTTCTCGACGATGTCGGTCACTTCGCCGATCGAGCGCACGAACAGCGGCGTGTTCTCGACGATCGGGGTGCGGATGTTCTGATAACCGTAATCGGTCAGCAGGGTGCGCAGCACGCCCTCAAAATATTCCCACTGCTGGGATTCGCCCGGCAACACATCATTCATGCCGCGAATCGCCTGTATTTTTTCTGCCATCTTCAGTTCTGTTCGAGAGTCTTGATTCGGTTTTGCCATGGGGTACGGAACAATACAGCGGGCCGCAGCACGGGTATTCCCGATGCTGCGGCCCGTCGGCGGACAGGCAAGAGCATAGATTATTCCACGCCCTTGCGCGTCATCAGACCGGTTTCAGCGCAATCGTGCGACGACGCTTGCTGCCGCCCTCCCCGTATCGGGTTTTCACATAGTCGTCGACGATGTCCTGGAAGGCGTCGGCAATATTGTCGCCCTTCAGGGTCACCGTCTTTTCGCCGTCCACATAGACCGGCGCGACCGGGACTTCGCCGGTGCCGGGCAGCGAGATGCCGATGTCCGCCAGCTTGCTTTCGCCCGGACCGTTCACCACGCAGCCCATGACCGCGACATTCATCATTTCAACGCCGGGATACTGCAGCCGCCAGATCGGCATCTGCTCGCGCAGATAGGTCTGGATCTGGTCGGCCAGCTCCTGGAACACCGTGCTGGTGGTGCGACCACAGCCCGGGCAGGCAGTCACCAGCGGCGTGAACGAACGCAGGCCCATCGTCTGCAGGATTTCCTGGGCGACGATGATTTCCCGGGTACGCGACTCGCCCGGTTGCGGCGTCAGCGAGACGCGGATGGTATCGCCGATGCCTTCCTGCAGCAGTACGGCCAGCGCCGCGGTCGACGCGACGATGCCCTTCGATCCCATGCCGGCCTCGGTCAGCCCGAGGTGCAGCGCGTAGTCGCAACGGCGGCCCAGATCGCGGTAAACCGCAATCAGGTCCTGCACATGGCTGACCTTGCACGACAGGATGATCTGGTCCGGATCCAGCCCCAGTTCCACGGCCCTGGCGGCGTTTTCCAGCGCGGACACGATCAGCGCCTCGCGCATGACCGCCTCGGCCGGCAGCGGCTGCGGCCGGCGGCTGTTTTCATCCATCAGCCGGTTGGCGAGCGCCTGGTCGAGGCTGCCCCAGTTCACGCCGATCCGTACCGGTTTGTCCAGTTCGGCCGCCAGCCGGATCATGAACGAGAATTTCTCGTCGCCCTTGGCACCCCGGCCGACGTTGCCCGGGTTGATGCGGAACTTGGCCAGCGCCCGGGCGCAGTCGGGATAGTCGCGCAGCAGGCGATCACCATTGAAATGGAAATCCCCCACCAGCGGCACGTTGCAGCCCATGTCGTCGAGGCGCTGACGGATTTCCGCCACCCGTGCCGCCGCTTCCGGCGAATTCACCGTGATGCGGACGATCTCGGAGCCGGCCTCGGCCAGCTCGGCGACCTGGGCCGCCGTGCCGGCGGCATCGGCGGTATCGGTATTGGTCATCGACTGCACGATGACGGGCGCGTCCCCGCCGACCAGTACATGGCCTACGCGCGCCTGTCTGGACACGCGCCGGGGGATGGGACTGCCGGTATCGATCATGGCTTACTCGAGAGTCAGTTTTGCCGTGCTGCCACGGATCTTGTCGGCCAGGTCGACCTTCTTGCCGTTGAAGTACAGTTCGGCCTGCTGGGCATTGCCGATCACGACCCGGTACGGCGGCTTGCCGGTCACGGTCTTCTCGGCACCAGCGGAAACCTTTTCGTACAGCAGCTTGTTGCCATCGGCATCCAGCACCGACACCCAGCTGTCGGTCTTGGCCAGAATGCGGACGGCGCCGGTTGCGGCCGGCGTTTCTGCCGCAGCCGCAGTCGGTGCCGGCGCGGTGGCCGTGTCGGCCGACGGAGTGGTCGGTGCGGCGGTATCGGTGCCCGGAGCGGGTGCCGTCGACGTGTCCGGCGCCGGCGTTTCGGTCGTCGCGGGCGCCGCTTCAGGCACCTCGTCGGCCGGCGGCGTTTCGGCATCGGTCACCAGCGCACCGGCTTCCGGCTGCGCCATGTCCGCCACCGGGGCAGCCGGAGCAGTGTAGTTGACCAGGGCGCCATAGCCGATATAACCGGCAATGCCGAGCAGGGCCAGCAGCAGTACGCTCTTGACGACCCGGCCGCCATTGCCGCCCGACCGTGCCGGACGCGGCGCAACCGGTTCTGAGGCGGTCTGCTGTTCGGGGACCGGCGTTGCGGCGACTGCCGTGCTCGGCAGATGGCCGTCCAGCCAGGCCAGCAGCGGTGCGGCATCCATCTCCAGGAAACGTGCGTAGTTGCGCACAAAGCCTCGCGCGAAGGTCGGTCCTGGCAATTTGTCGTAATTGTCCGCCTCGATGGCTTCGATCTGTCGCTTCGACAGCTTGATCTGGTCTGCCACTTCCTGGATGGAAATGCCGCGCTTGATCCGCTCGTTGGACAGCATGACGCCGGCCGATTGCATCGGTGCGGCCGTTTCGCGGGGGATGTCACTGGTCATCTGGGGATTCCGCTCGTTGTACTGTTGAGCCGGGTCCGGGTCGGGACGACGGCACTTGAGTTCCAAAATTTACCGACTTCTTCACTGGTGTCCCCACACATCGCACCTGTGCGTTCGCGCCAACGGGAAGATCGACGGCAACGGGTCATGAACCGCCATTCTCCGTCAGCCAGCGAATCTTGCGTTTTGTCTTGTCCTGAACCTGTCCGGCCAGTTGCCCGCAGGCGGCATCGATATCGTCGCCGCGCGTTTTGCGGATCGTGGTGACATGGCCGGCATCCACCAGAATGTCGCGGAACGCGCGCACCGCATTGTTGCTCGATCGCTCGTACCCCGAGTTGGGGAACGGGTTGAACGGGATCAGGTTGAATTTGCATGGCACGTCGCGGACGAGGGCCACCAGTTGCCGGGCATGTTCCGGTCTGTCGTTCACCCCGTCAAGCATCACATATTCAAAGGTGACGAAATCGCGCGGTGCGCGCTCGAGGTAGCGTTGACAGGCTGCCAGCAGTTCGCGCAGCGGATATTTCCGGTTGATCGGCACGATCTCGTCGCGGATGGCGTCGTTCGGCGCGTGCAGGCTGACGGCCAGCGCGACCGGACAGTCCTCGCGCAGACGGTCCATGACCGGGACCATCCCGGACGTCGACACGGTGACGCGGCGGCGCGACAGCCCGTAACCATGGTCGTCGAGCATGATCTGCAGCGCGGCGACCACATTGTCGTAATTGGCGAGCGGTTCGCCCATGCCCATCATCACGACATTGGAGATGACGCGTTCGTTCTTCTGCGTCACCCCCAGGGATTTGTTTGCCCACCACAGCTGGCCGATGATCTCGGCAGTGGTGAGATTGCGGTTGAAGCCCTGGCGCCCGGTCGAGCAGAACGTGCATTCCAGCGCACAGCCGACCTGGCTCGACACGCACAGCGTGCCGCGCTCGTTCTCGGGAATGAAGACGGTTTCCACCCCGTTGCCGGTACCGACATCCAGCAGCCACTTGCGCGTGCCGTCGGTGGACTGCTGCTCGGCCATCAGGCTGGGCACGGTCACGCAGGCCGACTGTTCAAGCTTGGCGCGCAGGCTCTTGGCGAGATCGGTCATGGCGCCGAAATCGTTTTCGCCCATCTGGTGCATCCAGCGCATCACCTGTCTGGCGCGAAAAGGCTTTTCGCCCATGGCGGCGAAATGGTCGGTGAGTTGCGGGAGGGTGAAATCGAGCAGATTGGTCTTCATGGCACAACACGAGGTGAGAAGCCGCGCGGGACACCGTCCCGGCGCGGCAGGCGCGATCAGCGCGAGTAGACTTCCGAAGCGGCGAAGAAGTAGGCGATTTCGATCGCGGCGTTTTCAGCGCTGTCCGAACCGTGGACGGCGTTGGCGTCGATCGAGTCGGCGAAGTCGGCGCGGATGGTGCCCTTGTCGGCCTTTTTCGGGTCGGTGGCGCCCATCAGGTCACGGTTCTTCAGCACGGCGTTTTCGCCTTCCAGCGCCTGGATCATCACCGGGCCGGAGATCATGAACTGGACCAGGTCGTTGAAGAACGGACGTTCCTTGTGCACGGCGTAGAAGCCTTCGGCTTCGCTGCGGGACAGATGCTTCATCTTGGCGGCGACAACCTTCAGGCCAGCCGACTCGAAACGATCGTAGATCTTGCCGATCACGTTCTTGCCCACGGCGTCAGGCTTTACAATTGACAGGGTACGTTCGATTGCCATACAAAGTCTCCTCGACATGAATTCGGTATAAATTGGAAGGCACATGCCTTCGATGAACCCGATATTCTAGCAGTGTTGCGGCTCCGGCGTCGCGATTCGCACCGCCGTGGCTGACGAACGACAGACAACTGTTTCCAACCCGGGAGTCTGCGGGCCGGCCAATGGACAATGATCCGGCGGCACACTTGCCCTGCGGGCCGGTTGTACCCTGCCCGCCCAGACTCCCGCCGACGCCGGCGGGCCGCCCGCTTCACCCGCATGACCGGACTATGACCGAACCCACCGAGAAACCGACCCCCACCGTCTCCCGCAAGTCGCTGCTGATCGCGGCGGGCATCGTCACAACGGCGCTGATCGCCTGGCCGGTCTACAACAGCGTGACCCGCCCCGTCGCGCCGCCGGGCGGCGCGCCAGCAGCAAAGAGCGAAGGCATCATCACGCCGCCACATCCGGCGGCGGTGGAAACGGCACCGGACAGCGCGACGGAGAAGCCGGCCGAGCCCGCCCCGGCAGCCGAAGCGGCAGCCGAGCCGACGGCACCGGCCACCGAGGCACCGGCCCATGCGCCGGCCGAACCGGTGACGCCGGCCCAGCCCAAGGCCGCACCGGCGGCAGCACCGGCCGCCAGCGCCGCGCACCCCGCCGCCAGCAAGGCGACCGAGAAGCCGGCCGCACCGGCACCGAAAGCAGCAACCAGAGACAGCGCAACACCGCCCGCGAAGGCCGCCGCCAGGGAAACCGAAGCGCCGGTCGCAAAGAGTGCGCCCGCGCAGAAACCGGCAGCCACGGCCAAACCCGCTCCTGCCGCGGCCGCGGCGCCGACGCCGGTACCGTACCGTACCGCGCCGCCGACCGAGGCCGCACGTCCGGACGGCAGCTCGGTCGGTTACCGTATCCAGCTCGGCCTGTTCAGCAATCTCGACAATGCGACGGCACTGGTCCAGCGCCTGAAGAAGTCCGGGATCGCCGCCCAGTCGGAAACCCGGGTCAGCGTCGGCCCGTTCACGACCCGTGCCGAGGCGGACGAGGCAATGACGCAGCTGAAGGCCATGGGCCTGACCCCGCTGCTGGCACCGAATGGCAAGCTGTAGCAGCAGCTAGCGCGGCTGGAAGGCGATGATCGCCATGCCGGCCAGCGCGATGCCCGCCCCGGCCAGATCCCAGCCGGTCGGCCGCACGCCATCCACGCCCCACAGCCACAACAGCGCCACGCCGATATACACGCCGCCATATGCCGCATAGACGCGGCCGGCGGCGGCTTCGTGCAGGCTGAGCAGCCAGGCGAACAGCGCCAGGCTCAGCGCGGCCGGCAGCAGCACCCAGACCGGTGCGCCGCGTTTCAGCCACAGCCACGGCAGGTAGCAGCCGGCAATCTCCGCGACCGCCGTCAGCACATACAGCAGCAGGGTCTTCACAGCGCCAGATCGTCGACCGGCACCCGCTCGAACGGATCGCCCTGATGCGGCAGCGCCAGATATTCGCTGGTCTGCATTTCCGACAGCCGGCTCGCGGTGCGGAAGAACTCGCTGGCCTGCACCCCTTCGGTATACAGCGCATCCGCCTCGACTTCGGCCGACATCACCAGCTTGACCCGGCTGTCGTAGAACACGTCGACCAGCCAGGTAAAGCGTCGCGCTTCACTGGCCTGGCTGGCACTCAGCTTCGGCATGCCGGACACGAACACGGTGTGATAGGCACGGGCGATCTCGACATAGTCGGTCTGCGCACGCGGGCCGGCGCAGATTTCCATGAAGTCGAACCAGATCACGCCGGGCACATGCCGCACGCACTTCAGCTTGCGATCGAACAGCGTGATTTCGCGCTTCAGCGCCTTGCCCGGCGCCAGCCGGGTCCAGATTTCTTCCAGCCGTTCCTGGCTGCCGGCCAGTGGCGTCACATACAGCGGCTCACGGGTCAGTTCCCGGTGCCGGTAGTCGCGCCCCCCGTCGACGTTCAGCACATCCATCCACTCGTTGATCAGTGCGATGGTCGGCAGGAAATTCATCCGCTGCAGCCCGTTCGGATACAGCGCATCCGGCTGGTAATTCGAGGTCATGACAAAGATCACGCCATGCTCGAACAGCTCCTTCAGCAGCCGGGCGAGAATCATCGCGTCGGCAATGTCGGAGACGTGGAATTCGTCGAAGCACATCAGCCGTGTCCGCTCGGCGATGCGCCGCGCGACCGTGACCAGCGGATCGGCTTCGTTGGTCAGCGTCCGCAGTTCGGCATGCACTTCCATCATGAACTGGTGGAAATGCACGCGCCGCTTGCGCCGGTACGGCACGCACGCATAGAACGCATCCATCAGGAAGCTCTTGCCGCGACCGACCCCGCCCCAGAAGTACAGCCCGCGCGGCACTTCCGGATTGCGCAGGCTCTTGCCGAGGAAGCGGCCGCGCCGTTTCTTGAATTCCATCAGCTGGAAGTACAGCCGGTCCAGATGGTCGATGGCCTCGGCCTGGGCCGGGTCGACGATAAAGCCGGGGCGGCCCGCCAGCTGCTCGTACCAGGCTTTGGGTGACAACTGGGTATTCTGACCGGGAGAGAAAGCGTGTTGCGACATGCGAAAAGGGACGGGGAGGCAAAGCGGCAATCTAGCATAGCCGGGCGGGACAGGTCCGCGCAGGCAAAGAAAAAACCCGCCGGCAGGCGGGTTTTTCTTTGCAACGCAAAGGCGTTACAGGTCCTTGGCGTTTTCGGCCAGGTAGGACGCGACGCCGCTCGGGTCGGCCTTCATGCCCTTCTTGCCCTTGTTCCAGCCTGCCGGGCAGACTTCGCCGTTTTCTTCGAAGAACTGCAGCGCGTCGACCATGCGCAGTGCTTCGTCGATATTGCGGCCCAGCGGCAGGTCGTTGACGACCTGGTGACGGACCTGGCCGGCACGGTCGATCAGGAAGGTGCCACGGAAGGCCACGCCGCCTTCGGATTCGACGTCGAATGCCTGGGCAATTTCATGCTTGGTGTCGGCGACCAGCGTGTAGCCGACCTGGCCGATACCGCCCTTTTCCACCGGGGTGTTGCGCCAGGCGTTGTGGGTGAACTGGCTGTCGATCGACACGCCGATGACTTCGACGTTGTGCTTCTTGAACTCTTCCAGGCGGTGATCGAACGCGATCAGTTCCGACGGGCACACGAAGGTGAAGTCAAGCGGGTAGAAGAACACGACGGCGTACTTGCCGGCGGTCGCGCTCTTGAAATTGAAGTTGTCGACGATCTGGCCGTCGCCGAGCACGGCCGAGAAGGTCTTGTCAGCGTCAGCGAAGAACGGAGCCTGTTTACCAACCAGAACTGCCATGAGGGTCTCCTTGTTTGATGCGGGTAAAGTGGGCAGGTGCGCCCGATGTGATTGCCGACGTTATAACGAAGCGTCCCGGCGCGATCCAATTGATTCGGCTAATGGCGCGCATAGCGTGCGGCAATCAATGAATCCGGGCATATCCTCTTAGTAATGGGGCATGGCCGGGCTTTTTTCAAGGGCAGTGGCCATGCCGGCAAGCGGGCAAATAGGACAACATATTTGTCCGTATTGGCCGGGAGTGCTTTAATGGCGGTCTCGCTGAGAGACATTACAAAACCACAAGCCTGACGGTCGCCAGAACCGCACACGCGCCCCGAACGCGGCCCGCACTGACTGCATGCGTGATGTTTCATCCGACTCGCGCGCCCACACACATGCCCGCGCCATCCGCGCCCGCCTGGCAGCCAGTCCACGACCCGGTCACCGACGTGCCGACCAGGCTGGAGAAACCATCATGAGTGAACAACGCATTCGCTGCGCAGCCCTGCTCGACAGAGTCACTACCCCGGCCAAGGCCGCCGAACTGATCCGCGACGGCATGACCGTCGGCACCAGCGGGTTCACCCGCGCCGGCGACGCCAAGGAAGTCCCGATCGCGCTGGCCGAACGCGCCCGTACCGAGCCGCTGCACATCACGCTGATTACCGGCGCCTCGCTCGGCCACGACGTCGACAAGGTGCTGACCGAAGCCGGCGTGCTGGCCCGCCGCATGCCGTTCCAGGTCGATACCACGCTGCGCCGCGCGATCAATCGCGGCGAAGTGATGTTTATCGACCAGCATCTGTCGGAAACGGTCGAGCTGCTGCGCTCGAACCAGATCGGCCCGATGGACGTCGCCATCATCGAGGCGGTGGCCATCACCGAGGACGGCGGCATCGTGCCGACCACCTCGGTCGGCAACTCTGCCAGCTTCGCCATCCTGGCCGAGAAGGTGATCGTCGAGATCAACCTGAGCCAGTCGCCGGCACTGGAAGGCCTGCACGACATCTGGATTCCGAAACCGCGCCCGACCCGCGAGCCGCTGCCCATCGTCACCCCGCACGACCGCGTCGGCACCACTTCGGTGCATATCCCGCTGGAAAAGATCGCCGCCATCGTCATCACCGAGAAAGCAGACAGTGCGTCGACCGTGCTGCCGGCGGACGAAGACACGGCACTGATCGCCTCCCACCTGATCGAATTCCTCAAGCACGAAGTGTCGCGCGGTCGCCTGTCGGCACAACTGCCGCCGCTGCAGGCCGGCATCGGCACCATCGCCAATGCGGTGCTGGCCGGCTTCGTCAATGCACCGTTCGAGAACCTGACCATGTATTCGGAGGTGCTGCAGGATTCGACCTTCGACCTGATGGACTCGGGCAAGATGACTTTTGCCTCCGGCTCGTCGATCACGCTGTCAGCGGCCAAGCACAAGCAGGTGTTCCAGAACATGGACCGCTACCGCGACAAGCTGGTGCTGCGCCCGCAGGAGGTCAGCAACCATCCGGAAGTGATCCGCCGCCTCGGCCTGATCGCGCTGAATACCGCACTGGAAGTCGACATCTACGGCAATGTGAACTCGACCCACGTCGGCGGCACGCACATGATGAACGGCATCGGCGGCTCGGGCGACTTTGCCCGCAATGCCTATTTCGCCATTTTCGCCACCAAGTCGATCGCCAAGAACGGCAATGTCTCCAGCGTGGTGCCCATGGTGTCGCACTGCGACCACAACGAGCACGACGTGGACATCATCGTCACCGAGCAGGGTCTGGCCGACCTGCGCGGTCTGGCGCCGCGCGAACGGGCCAGGGTGATCATCGACAACTGTACCCACCCGCTGTACCGCGACCTGCTGCGCGATTACTACCGCGACGCACTGACGCTGGGCGGCCAGACGCCGCACCGGCTCGAACGCGCCTTCGAGCTGCATGTGCGCTACCGCGAAACCGGCTCGATGCTGGCCACCGCCGTCTAAGCCAGGCCCGGAACGACAAAAAGCCGACCCGTTACAGGTCGGCTTTTTTTCATGCCACGAGCCCGATAACTCAGGCGGCCGGCGTTTCTGCCTTCTGGCGCAGACGCAGGCTCAGTTCCTTGAGCTGCTTGTCGTCGACGACGTTCGGTGCATTGGTCAGCAGGCACTGTGCGCGCTGGGTCTTCGGGAACGCGATCACGTCGCGGATCGACTCCGCACCGGCCATCAGCGTCACCAGACGGTCGAGACCGAAGGCCAGGCCACCATGCGGCGGCGCGCCGAACTTCAGGTTGTCGAGCAGGAAGCCGAACTTGTTCTGCTGTTCCTCGGCCGAAATCTTCAGCGCGGAGAACACCTTTTCCTGCACTTCGGCACGGTGGATACGCACCGAACCGCCACCGATTTCCCAGCCGTTCAGCACCATGTCGTAGGCACGGGCCAGGCAGTTGGCCGGATCGCTTTCCATCAGGTCTTCGTGACCCGGCTTCGGCGACGTGAACGGATGGTGGCAGGCCGTCCAGCGGTCTTCGTCCTCGTCGTACTCGAACATCGGGAAGTCGACCACCCACAGCGGGCGCCATTCGCGCACGAAGTAGCCGCCGGCCTCGCCGCGTGCGTGACCGATCTTCAGTCGCAGCGCGCCAATGGCTTCGTTCACCACCTTGGCCTTGTCGGCGCCAAAGAAGATGATGTCGCCGTTGTCGGCGCCGGTGCGGGCCATGATCTCGTTCAGCGCGTCGACCGACAGGAACTTGACGATCGGCGACTGCAGGCCGCTGGTTTCGTCATTGGTGATCTTGCTCTTGTCGTTGACCTTGATGTACGCCAGACCCTTGGCACCGTAGATGCTGACAAACTGGGTGTAGTCGTCGATTTCCTTGCGGCTGATGCTGGAACCGCCCGGCACGCGCAACGCCACCACGCGACCGTTCGGCAGATCGGCCGCCCCGCGGAAGACCTTGAACGTCTCGGTCTTCATCAGGTCGGTCAGCTCGGTGAACTTGAGGCTGACGCGCAGGTCCGGCTTGTCCGAACCGTAGTAGAACATCGCATCCTGGTAGCTCATGCGCGGGAAATCGCCAAGCTCGACCTGCATCACGTCGCGGAAGATCTCGCGCGTCATGCCTTCGGTGATGTCCATGATCTCGCCCTCGTTCAGGAACGAGGTTTCCAGGTCGATCTGGGTGAATTCAGGCTGGCGGTCGGCACGCAGGTCTTCGTCGCGGAAACACTTGGTGATCTGGTAGTAGCGGTCGAAGCCGGCCACCATCAGCAGCTGCTTGAACAGCTGCGGGCTTTGCGGCAGCGCGAAGAACGAGCCCGGATGCACGCGGCTCGGCACCAGGTAGTCGCGAGCGCCTTCCGGGGTCGAACGGCCGAGGATCGGCGTTTCGATGTCGATGAAGCCCTGCTTGTCCAGGTACTGGCGCACGCCCATCGCCACGCGGTAGCGCAGGCGCAGGTTCTTCTGCATGGCCGGACGGCGCAGGTCGATGACGCGGTTGGTCAGACGCACGGTTTCGGACAGGTTTTCGTCGTCGATCTGGAACGGCGGCGTGGCAGCCGTGTTCAGGATCTCGATGTCCTTGGCCAGGATTTCGATCTGGCCCGACACCAGACCGGTATTGACGGTCCCTTCCGGGCGATTGCGCACGATGCCGCTGATCGACAGCACGAATTCGTTGCGCGCGCTGTCGGCGGTGCTGAAGGCTTCCGGCGTGTCCGGATCGATGACGACCTGCACCAGACCCTCGCGGTCGCGCAGGTCGATGAAGATGACGCCGCCGTGGTCACGACGACGATGAACCCAGCCCTTGACCGTCACGGTCTGGCCGAGAAAGCGGGTGTCGATGAGTCCGCAGTAATCGGTACGCATGGTGTGCTGACTTTCGATTTTGGAGCACCCCGCCGGCCACACGGCCGGCAGGGCCCCCTGTTGGAATTAACGGGTTTTCTGTCCGGGCGTCACTACGCCCATCGAGATGATGTACTTGAGCGCGTCGTCCACGCTCATGTCCAGTTCATGGGTGTCGGCCTTCCGGACCATGACGAAATAGCCCGAGGTCGGGTTCGGCGTGGTCGGGACGTAGACGCTGACATATTCCTCGCCGCCCAGGTGCTCGATGACGCCCTTGCCCGGATGACCGGTCAGGAAGGCGATGGTCCAGGCATCCTGGTGCGGAAACTGCACCAGCAGCGCCTTGCGGAACGATTGTCCCGAGCCGGACAGCAGGGTGTCGCTGACCTGCTTGACGCTGGAGTAGATCGATTTCACCACCGGAATGCGCCCCATCAGCGCATCCCAGAAGCCGACCAGTTTCTGGCCGAGGATGTTGGCGGCGAACGCGCCGGTGAAAATCATCACCAGCAGCGCGAACAGCAGACCGAGGCCGGGAATGTGGAAGCCGATCAGCGACTGCGGCTGCCAGGAGCCCGGCAGCCAGTCCAGCGTCTGGTCCATGGTGCTGACGATCAGGTCGAGCACCCACAATGTCACCGCCAGCGGCAACCAGATCAGGAAACCGGTGACCAGGTAACCCTTCAGTGTAAGACGGACTCTCAGCATCGCTCAGCCGCAGCCTCCGCAACCGCCACCCTGTGCGGCGGACGCGGGACAGGCAGGCGCCTTGTTCTTGAAGTCGGTGGCGTAAAAACCGCCGCCTTTCAGCTGGAACCCGCCCACGGCGGACAACTGCTTGGCATAATCGCCGCCGCCGCATTGCGGGCAGGCGGCAATCGGGTCGGCGGACAGCTTCTGCAGGTGTTCCTGCTCGTGTCCGCAGCTCCCGCAGCGGTATTCATAGATCGGCATGACCGTCGTTCTCTCTGGCATGACCGTGTACATGGCACGGCGCTTGCGTTCGGTATCGGAAAAATGTCGGATGAGATATTGTCATGATGACATCTTGCTGCATTGCAGCAAAAATACCATACAGCCTGTATGCTTATACGGTATTTGCAAACGGCAAAGTATAGCGCACTGCCGGCGCAAAGAAAAAACGCTGCAACGCGTGACTGACCATGTCATCAGAGCGGCGTGGTTTAAGGTGTTTGTCATTAGCTGTTGTTATTTTATTGCTGTCATCCAGCACGGGAGCTTTACATGCAGAACCTGTCCAACGTCATCGCCGGCAAAAAAGGCCTTATCGTCGGCATCGCCAACGACAACTCCATCGCCTACGGTTGCGCCGAGGTCCTGAAGCAGTGCGGCGCCGAGTTCGCCGTCACCTACCTGAACGAGAAGGCCGAACGCTTTGTGCGCCCGCTGGCCGAATCGCTGGGCGCCGGCATCATCATGCCGATGGACGTCGAGGTCCCAGGCCAGCTGGAAGCCGTGTTCGCCGAGATCGAAAAGAAGTGGGGCAAGCTCGACTTCGTGATCCACTCGATCGCCTTCTGCCCGATGGACGACCTGCACGGCCGCGTGACCGACTGCTCGGCCGAAGGCTTTGGCCAGGCGATGCGCGTGTCGTGCTACTCGCTGATCGAGATGGCCCGACTGGCCGAACCGCTGATGACCGACGGCGGCACCATCGTCACCATGACCTACTACGGCGCCGACAAGGTAGTGGAGAACTATAACGTGATGGGCCCGGTCAAAGCCGCGCTGGAATCCACCGTCCGCTACCTGGCCGCCGAACTGGGCCGCAAGCGCATCCGCGTCAATGCCGTGTCGCCGGGACCGCTGCGCACCCGCGCCGCCAGCGGCATCGCCCACTTCGATCGCCTGATCGAGGATGCCATCGCCAAGACGCCGGAACACAAGCTGGTCGATATCGAAGATGTCGGCATGACCACCGCGTTCCTGATTTCCGACGCCGGCCGCGCGCTGACCGGCGAGACGGTCTACGTCGACCGCGGCTTCCACCACATGGTCTGATCACCCCGCCCCCCTTTCCACCGCTTAATCCAGGACCGTCACCATGAATCGAGACGAACGCGCCTTTGATCCCCTGATCGCCCAGGCCAAAGCCCATGGGGCGATCACCATGTCGGTCTGCCACCCGTGCAGCACGGAATCGCTGCTCGGCGCCATCGAGTCGGCCCAGCACGGGCTGATCGAGCCGATCCTGGTCGCCCCGCGCAGCAAGCTCGACAAGCTTGCCAACACGCTGGACATCGACCTCGGCCGTTATCGCGTCGTCGACGTCGAGCACAGCCATGCCGCGGCGGAAAAGGCCGTCGAGCTGGTCCGCAGCGGCGAAGCGCAGGCGCTGATGAAGGGCAGCCTGCATACCGACGAGTTCATGTCCGCCGCGCTGGACCGCAATCTCGGCATCCGCACCGACCGTCGCATCAGCCACGTGTTCATCATGCGGGTATCGACCTATCCGCGACCGCTGTTCATCACCGATGCGGCGATCAATATCGCGCCGAACCTGAAGACCAAGGTCGACATCACCCAGAACGCCATCGACCTGGCCCATGCACTCGGCGTCCCCATGCCGAAGGTCGCCATTCTGGCAGCGGTGGAAATGGTCAATCCGGACATGCAGTCGACCATCGACGCGGCCTGCCTGTGCAAGATGGCCGATCGAGGCCAGATTCGCGGCGCCATGCTCGACGGCCCGCTGGCCTTCGACAACGCCATCTCGCACGAGGCGGCCGACACCAAGGGCATTCTGTCCAAGGTTGCCGGCGAGCCGGACATCCTGGTGGTGCCGGACCTGGAGTCGGGCAATATGCTGGCCAAGCAGCTGACCTATCTTGCCGACGCCGCGTCGGCCGGCATCGTGATGGGCGCCCGGGTGCCGATCGTGCTGACCAGCCGCGCCGAAGACGCGCACGGTCGCCTCGCATCGGCGGCGGTCGCCAATGTGCTGGCCCATTACCGGGCCGGAGGCAAGGCATGAGCTGCAATGTGTTGCTGGCGCTGAACGCAGGCTCCGCGACGCTGAAGTTCCGCTGCTTCCTGCCCGGCAGCGATGTCGCACTGGCCAAGGGGCTGGTCGATGGCGTCGGGCGCGGTCGCGCGCACCTGACGCTGACCGCTGCCGACGGCAGCGTGCTGGTCGACCAGCCGCTGGGGGAAAGCGGTCATGCCGCCGCGCTGGGTGCGGTGCTGGCCCAGCTGGATACGCATGGCTGGCACCCGGTGGCCGTGGTTCACCGCATCGTCCACGGCGGCACCCGCTTCCGCCAGGCGACACGGCTGGATACCGCCACCATCGATGCCCTGCGCGAACTGTCGTCACTGGCGCCGCTGCACCAGCCGGTGGCGCTGGCCGCCATCGACGCGCTGACCACCATCGCCCCGGATACGCCGCAGATCGGCTGCTTCGATACCGCGTTCCACACCACCCAGGACCCGCTGGCCGCCCGCTTCGGCATTGCCCGCCACTGGCATGACCGGGGCGTGCAGCGCTACGGCTTCCACGGTCTGTCGTATGCCACCATTGCCCACAAGCTGCCGGCGCTGATCGGCCCCGACGCCGCCGAACAGCGGGTGGTGGTGCTGCACCTCGGCAGTGGTGCCAGCGCCTGCGCGCTGCACCAGCGCCGCAGCGTGGCCAGCAGCATGGGCTTCTCGGCCGCCGACGGGCTGTTGATGAGCACCCGCCCTGGCGGTCTCGATCCCGAGGTGGTGCTGTACTGGCAGGAACAGGCCGGCATGAACGTCGCCAATGTGCGCAGCGAGATCTACAAGCGTTCGGGCTTGCTGGGGGTATCCGGCATCTCGGCCGACATGCGCGACCTGCAGGACAACGACCGGCCGGAAGCGAACGAGGCGGTGGAGCTGTTCTGCTACCGTGCAGCGCGCGAAGTCGGTGCACTGGCGGTCCAGGCCGGCGGACTCGACCACATCGTGTTCACCGCCGGCATCGGCGAGCGCAGCACGCCGGTCCGTCGTCGCATCGTCGAACGGCTGTCCTGGCTCGGCTTCCAGCTGGACGCGGCGGCCAACGACAGCAATGCGCTGCGGATCTCGACCGTGGACAGCCCGCGTGGCATCTGGGTGATTCCGACCGACGAGGAAGGCCAGATGGCGCGCGAAGCCGCCGCACTGATCCCGGCCTGAAGCCGTCAGACAGGAAAAGTCCCCGGAACGCTTCGTTCCGGGGGCCCGGACTGTTCATAAAGGCGGGCACCGACGTTCACCATGGCGTGTCGGTGCAGGCCCGACTGACAGAAACTGTCGTGCACGGCAGTCTGCCTGATGGAATCCTGTCTCTTCCGTTCCCGCCGCCGCGGGAAACCCCCGCTTCGCTCGTCCGTTCTTCGTGAACGGGGTTGATGGACAGTCTGAACCGCCGTGAGGAAAGCTCACGGCGGTTTTTTGCTTTCTCCTGGCCGCGCCTGCTACATCTCCAGCCAGTCGGTCAGCATCAGGCCGATGCCGAGCGAACTGTTGGCGTGGTTGTAGTCAATCAGGCTTTCGCCATAGCCGTTCACGTACTGGACGAAGCCGCGCAGGCGGCCATGGATCGGAAAGCTGTATTCAAGCTGCAGCATGCCCTTGCCGGTCGCCGCATTGAGCCGGCCCAGCGCCGAGAAGGTGTGCGAACCGTCGCGGCTGTAGATCAGCTGGACGTCACCATGCCCCATGTAGTCGGTAATGTCCGGGTTGTCGCCCCCGCCGCCTTCCGGCAGCCGGTACCAGGCGCGACCGAGCACCGTCCACGGCCCGCGTTCGAGGCCGGCCATGGCGTAGATCCGGTTCCAGCTGCGCGACAGCGGGTCGTCCTGACCATTCGACTGGTGGACCAGGCCGCCGCCGACCATCGCCAGCTTCCAGCCCCACAGCGACTGGCTGGTCGGTACGGTCAGCATCAATTCCGGCTCATAGTCGGTGTTGCGGAACGGCGACGACTGCGACTTGTTGTACACCTGCCAGTGCGATTGCTGGGTATAGCCGAACCACAGGTCGGCCGGGGTATCGAACATGTCCTGCCACAGCTTGGTCTTGAACGAAATCTGGAACTTGGCTTCGGTGTTCTGCACCGCATCGAACAGCGGCGTCTGCGGCTGGCTTGGCGACTGGGCACGATTGCTCGGATTGAAGTTCTGCCACACCGGCAGCACGTAGTTGGGCCGGTAGGCGCGCAGGGTGAAGGTGCCCCGCTTGTCCGAGGTGTCGAGATCCCACAGCCGCGTCAGCGGCGTGCGCCAGGCGACGACCGGCTCTGCGGGTGTCGTCGCCGTGTCGGTGCTGTTCTGCACTTCCCCGGTGGTCGGAGCGCTGGCAGCCTGGGCCGCACGTTCGGCCGGTGGCGCCGTCGGGTCCGGCGGCTGCGCGGTCAGGCTGTCATAACAGGTCAGCCGGGCGGCATCCTCGCCGAGCGCGCGACAGTGTGCCAGCGCATCGGTCAGCGGGACCGCCGCCTGTGCGGCGCCGGCCAGCACCATACAGGGCAGCAAGAGAGGCAATCGCATGATGGACAGTCTCCGTATGACAGAAATACAAAAGGCTTCGCAATTGCGAAGCCTTGTGCATTCTGGAATCGTACCAGACTATCAGGCAGCCATAGCCTTGATAGCGGACGACAGGCGGCTCTTCTGGCGAGCGGCCTTGTTCTTGTGGAACACGCCCTTGTCGGCGATGCGATCCATCACACTGCCGGAGACCTGGAACACGGCTTGCGCCGCAGCCTTGTCGCCTGCTTCGATCGACTTGATTACTTTTTTGACCGCGGTGCGATAAGCGGTACGCAGGCTGGCGTTCTGCGCGCGGGCCTTCAGGGCCTGGCGGGCGCGCTTGCGAGCTTGTGCGCTGTTTGCCATGAATGATTCTCCTGGTGAGCGGATTCTGTAAAACACGCGATTGTAAGGATGAGCCCCTGCTTTTGCAACAACAATGACTTAGCACGATTTGTCTTTCTGCCGTGCGGGGCCATTTCGGCACGCTGGTTTTGTACCGCTTCTCGCCGTACCATCGCGCCTTTGCGCCAGCTACAGTTCTGACAACAACATGAATCTGCTCAAAGCCCTGGTCACCGTCAGCGGGATGACGCTGGTTTCCCGCATACTGGGTTTTATCCGCGATGCCGTCATCGCGCGTGCCTTTGGTGCCGGCTTCGCCACCGACGCCTTCTTCGTCGCCTTCAAGCTGCCCAACCTGTTGCGCCGCATCTTCGCCGAGGGCGCGTTCTCGCAGGCCTTCGTGCCGGTGCTGGCCGAATACAAGCAGAAACGCGGTGAAGACGATACCCGCGTGCTGCTGGCCAACGTCAGCGGTGTGCTGGCCGCCTCGCTGCTGGTGGTGACCGTGGTCGGCATGCTGGCGGCGCCCTGGGTGATCTGGGTGACGGCGCCAGGCTTCACCACCGACGCCACCAAGTTCGACCTGACCGTGTCGATGCTGCGCGTCACCTTTCCCTATATTCTGCTGATCTCGCTGGCCTCGCTGGCCAGCAGCGTGCTCAATACCTATAACCAGTTCTCGATTCCGGCCTTCGCCCCGACCTTCCTGAACATCTGCTTTATCGTGTTCGCCGCTTTCCTGGCGCCGTACTTCCACCCGCCGGTGATGGCGCTGGCGTGGGCGGTATTCGCCGGCGGCGTGGTGCAGCTGGGCTTCATGCTGCCGTACCTGAAAAAGCTGCGCATGCTGCCCATGCCGCGCTTCGGTTTCCGCGACGCCGCAGTGATGCGCATCGTCCGCCAGATGGGCCCGGCGATCTTCGGCGTGTCGATCAGCCAGATCTCGCTGGTCATCAACACCATTTTTGCGTCGTTCCTGGTCTCCGGCAGCGTGTCGTGGATGTACTACGCCGACCGGCTGATGGAATTCCCCACCGGCATTCTCGGCGTCGCACTCGGCACCATCCTGCTGCCGAGCCTGTCCCGCCATGCGGCCAGCGACGATACCGCCACCTTCTCGCGCCTGCTCGACTGGGGCATCCGCCTGTCGGTGCTGCTGGCACTGCCGTCCGCCGTCGCGCTCGGCGTGCTGTCCAAGCCGCTGATCGCCACCCTGTTCATGTACGGCAAGTTCAGCCCGCTGGATGCCGACATGACCCAGCGCGCGCTGATTGCCTACTCGGTGGGCCTGCTCGGGCTGATTCTGGTCAAGGTGCTGGCGCCGGGCTTCTATGCGCGCCAGAACCTGAAGACGCCGGTCAAGATCGCCATCACCACGCTGATCCTGACCCAGTTGATGAACCTGGTCTTCATCCAGTCACTGCAGCATGCCGGGCTGGCGCTGGCCATCGGCCTCGGCGCCTGCCTGAATGCCGCCCTGCTGCTGTTCCAGCTGCTGCGCCACGGCATTTATATGCCGCAGGCCGGCTGGATGTCGTTCGGGCTGAAAGTGGTCATTGCCGTGATCGGCATGGCCGCCGTGCTGTACGGACTGCTGCAGGTGCTGCCGACCGACTGGCACGGCCACGCGTGGCAGCGGGCGCTGTGGCTGGGCGTGCTGGTGGTCGGCGGCGCCGCCAGCTATTTCGCCCTGCTGTTCGCGCTTGGCTTCCGCCTGCGCGACTTTGTCTGGCGCGAACGCCTCGCGGCCTGACGCAGTTGCCTTGAAGAAAAGCGGCCTTCCAGTTGGAAGGCCGCTTTCAGACAGGAGCAGTCCGGGAGTCAGACGGCGATCGCGTGCCGGCTGCGATAGCCGTCAAGGAAGCGTCCGATCCGGCCCATGGCTTCTTCAAGGTCATCGGTGTTCGGCAGGAACACCACGCGGAAGTGGTCCGGCTCATGCCAGTTGAAGCCGGTGCCCTGCACCAGCAGCACGCGCTGTTCGTTCAGCAGTTCCAGAATCAGTTGCTGGTCGTCTTCGACCGGATACATCTTGCGATCCAGCTTCGGGAACATGTACAGCGCGCCCTGCGGCTTGACGCAACTGACGCCCGGCATGTCGTTCAGCATCCGCCAGGCAAGGTCACGCTGACGCGCCAGCCGGCCGGTCGGTGCCACCAGATCGTCGATCGACTGATAGCCGCCGAGCGCGGTCTGGATCGCATGCTGGCCCGGGGCATTGGCGCACAGCCGCATCGAGGCCAGCATGTTCAGCCCCTCGATATAGTCCTTCGCCATGCTCTTGTCGCCGCTGACCACCATCCAGCCGGCACGGAAACCGGCGGAGCGGTAGTTCTTCGACAGCCCGTTCATGGTCACCACGAACAGATCCGGCGCCATCGACGCGATTGACGTGTGGGTCACCCCGTCGAACAGCACCTTGTCGTAGATTTCGTCGGCAAACAGGATCAGCCCGTGTTCGCGGGCCACGGCCACCAGCTCGCGCAGTACCTCGTCCGGATAGACGGCGCCGGTCGGGTTGTTCGGGTTGATGATGACCATCGCCCGCGTATTCGGCGTGATCTTGCGCCGGATATCGTCGATGTCCGGATACCAGTTCTGCTGTTCGTCACACATATAGTGCACGGCATTGCCGCCGGACAGGGTGACGGCAGCGGTCCACAGCGGGTAGTCCGGCGCCGGCAGCAGCACTTCGTCGCCGGCATCCAGCAGCGCCTGCATCGACATCACGATCAGCTCGGACACGCCGTTGCCGATATAAATGTCTTCGACGCCCACGGCCGGAATCAGCTTTTCCTGCGTGTAGTGCATGATCGCCTTGCGCGCGGCGAACAGGCCCTTGGAATCGGTATAGCCGGAGGCCTGCGGCAGGTGGCGCGCCATGTCCTGCATGATTTCTTCCGGAGCCAGGAAACCGAACGGTGCCGGGTTGCCGATATTCAGCTTGATGATGCGCTGCCCTTCGTCCTCCATCTGTTTGGCGCGGTCGAGCACCGGGCCGCGGATGTCGTAGCAGACGTTGAGCAATTTGCTGGATTTGTGGATCGGCTTCATCGGGGCGACCTTGTGGAGAGTGTTCGGCAAAGGGGAAGAAGGAAGCGGCACGGCCACGGCGGCGGCTTCCGGCTGGCGACGCCCGGCGCGCGCGCCGGACGGATCGACGCCAGCGGCCAGTTGCGCGCGCGCGGCGGCGGCGGCATCCCGGGCGGCATCGAGGGAAATCTGCGGATACACGCCCAGGGCGAGCACTTTCTCCTTGCCGGCGAAACGGTACTTGAGTCGCCAGTAGCGCGCGCCATTCGGCCGCGCCAGCAGGTAAAGACCACCGCCGTCGAACAGCTTTCGGTCACGGTCGCCATCGACGATCGCGGCGATGTCTTCGGATGTCAGCGCCATTTTTGGGGTATCTCCAGAAACGTTTCCAGAAATATACCCCGCACCCGTAAAAACGGCAAACAAATACCCCTATCATGCCGGCAATCCACAGCGGGGGTATCTAAAAAAGCGTGGCGACCGCGACCCGGCCGCAACGCCGTATAATCGCGGCAGACCCATGAACGGCGGCACCTTACGGACACGACCGCCGCAAGCAAGCGAGAACACTTGATGAAAATGCATCTGACCCAGGGCGCACAAAACCTGTTCACCGCCTATGGCGACGGCTTTGTCGCCATCAATCAGGAACAGCACCACCAGCCATTGCTGGTCATGGCGGATCTGCTGACGCCATGGCCCGCCTCCTCGTTCGAGGCGCTGACCGAGGACGACTTCGCCGCGCTGCTGGCGCATGACCCGGAAGTCGTGGTGCTGGGTACCGGTCCGCGGCTGCGATTTCCGCATCCGCGCCTGACTGCCGCGCTGACCGCCCGTCAGATCGGCGTCGAGGTCATGGATACCCCCGCCGCCTGCCGGACCTTCAATATTCTGGTCAGCGAGGACCGCCGCGTCCTCGCTGCCATCCTGCTTTAGGCCGCAGAAATCAGCCGCGCGATCGCCGACGAATCAAGCTCGCCGTCGCCGTTCGCCACCAGCGCGTCGATCAGCGCCGTCACCTGCGTGGTGGCCGGCAGGGCCGTGTCCAGCGCGCGGGCGGTTTCACCGACGATGCCCATGTCCTTCTGGTGCAGTTTGGCCTTGAAGCCCGGCACGTAGTTGTCGTCGATCATGCGCTGGCCATGGATATCCAGTACCCGGCTGGAGGCAAAGCCGCCCAGCAGGGCCTCGCGCACGCGAGCCTTGTCGACCTGGCACGCATCGGCCAGCTTGAATGCCTCGGCAACCGCCTGCACATTCAGCGCCACCACGATCTGGTTGCAGGCCTTGGCCACGCTGCCGGCGCCGGAGTCGCCGATGCGGACAATGTTCTTGCCCATCGCCTGATACACCGGCTGCGCCTTGTCAAATGCCGCCTGCTCGCCACCGACCATGAACGACAGCGTGCCATTGACGGCACCGACCTCGCCGCCCGAGACCGGCGAATCGAGGAAAGTCACGCCCCGCCCGGCGCAGCCGGCAGCGATGCGTCGTGCGCCCAGCGGGGCGATGGTCGACATGTCGATCACGATCAACCCCGGCCGTGCGCCCGACAGCACGCCGTTTTCCCCGAACAGCACCGACTCGACATCGGGGGTGTCCGACACATTGGTCACCAGCACGTCGACGCGTCCGGCCAGCTCGGCCGGTGTCGCGCAGGCGGTGACCGCCAGATCGCCGATGCTGGCCGGGCGGCGCGCCCAGACCGACACCTCGAAGCCCGCCTTGAGCAGATTCCGTACACACGGACGCCCCATGATGCCCAAACCGATATAACCCACTCTCACGCTGTCTCTCCCGCAGTAATGATGAATGCCCGGACACCGCCAGCCCGTCGTATCCCGGCATGGCGATGACTAAGGTCTGATTAAATGAGGAATCCGATAGTAACGCCATCGCCCCGCTGACGGGGTAACGCTACGAAAGGCACCATCATGCGTTCGCTTCTGATTGCCATCCCCCTGCTTGCCAGCGCCGCAGCCTGGGCCGCGCCCGCCACCACCGGCGGATTCGTTGGAGAACCGCCGAAGCCGGTCACGGTCGAACAGGCCCGTGCCCTGCCCGATGACAGCCCGGTCGTGCTGCAGGGCCGGATCACCAAGCGCCTGAATCACGACAACTACGAATTCCAGGACAAGACCGGCAAGATCACGGTCGAGATCGACAAGCATGTCTGGGCCGGCCAGACCGTCGCGCCGAAAGACCAGGTCGAGATCTCCGGCGAGGTCGACAAGGACCTGACATCGACCGAAATCGACGTCAAGCAGCTGCGCCTGCTGCACTGAGCCACCGCGCGCGTCACATGAAAAATCCCCGCCTGTTCTCTGCCAGGCGGGGATTTTTCGTGCAGGGGGAACTTACTGTGCCGGAGCAGTGGCCGGTTTTTTGGCCTTGTCCTTGGCGGCAGTCTTGTCCTTGTCGACAGCGGGCTCGCCGGCCGGGGCCGGTTGTTTGGTGGCCGGCTTCTTGGCCTTGTCCGTCGTCGCCTTGTCCGCAGCCGGGGCAGCGGCCGGAGCCGAAGCCGGCTTGGCAGCCGGCGCGGCCTTGGCACTGGCCGGGGCCGCCGGCTTGGCACCCGGCTTCGCCGCCGGCAGCGTGGTGGCGCCGGACAGCGACACGTCCTTGCGGATGCTTTCCAGCGTCTTGTCGCCGATACCGGTCACTTTTTTCAGGTCATCGACCGATTTGAACGGCCCGTTCTTCTGCCGGTAATCGAGGATGGCCCTGGCCTTGGCCGGCCCGATGCCGTTCAGCGCTTCCAGCTCGGCCTGGCTCGCCGTATTGACGTTGACCGCAGCAAACGCGGCACCGATGTAGACAAAGGCGGCAAGGATGCCGACCAGCAATCGACGCAGAAACATGAAGGGACTTCCTTTTTTGGGATGAACGGTTTGAACATAGCGCGATACCGGATACGTCGCCATATTTTTTACCCGTTTTGCCTAACCGCGCCAGACATGAACAATGAAAAAGCGCCCGCGAAGGGCGCTTCAGGCTGTCCATGCTCCCCGTCCGCAAAAAACGGACATGAGGAGAAGGTCGCGGTCAGATCCGCTTGGCCAGTTCTTCCGCCTTGCCGAGGTAGGTCGCCGGACTCAGCGCCAGCAGGCGGGTCTTCTCGTCGGCCGGGATTGCCAGCGTCTCGATAAAGGCCGCCAGCGTCTCGCGGCTGATGCCGTCCTTGCCACGAGTCAGTTCCTTCAGTTGCTCGTACGGATTCTCGATGCCGTAGCGACGCATCACGGTCTGGATCGGCTCGGCCAGCAGCGCCCAGTTCGCGTCGAGGTCGGCTTCGAGCAGCGCCGGATTGCTTTCCAGCTTGTTCAGGCCGCGCAGGAGCGCCTTGAAGCCGAGCTGGGTGTAGCCGAACGCCACGCCCATATTGCGCAGCACGGTGGAGTCGGTCAGGTCACGCTGCCAGCGGCTGACCGGCAGCTTTTCGGCCAGGTGCGACAGCAGCGCGTTGGCCAGCCCGAAGTTGCCTTCCGAGTTCTCGAAGTCGATCGGGTTGACCTTGTGCGGCATGGTCGAGCTGCCGACTTCGCCGGCAATGACTTTCTGCTTGAAGTAACCCAGCGAGATATACCCCCACATGTCGCGGTCGAGGTCGATCAGGATGGTGTTGACGCGCACCATGGTCTGGAACAGCTCGGCCATGTAGTCATGCGGCTCGATCTGGATCGTGTACGGGTTGTAGGTCAGGCCCAGGCCTTCGACGAAACGCTTGGCCAGGCCTTCCCAGGCCACTTCCGGGTAAGCGGTCAGGTGGGCATTGAAGTTGCCGACGGCACCGTTGATCTTGGCCAGCATTTCCTGGCGGGACAGCATCTCGCGCTGGCGTTGCAGCCGGTAGACGACGTTGGCGATTTCCTTGCCCATGGTGGTCGGCGTGGCCGGCTGGCCATGGGTGCGGCTCATCATCGGCTGGGCGGCCAGCTGGTGGGCCAGTTCGGTCAGGCGGGTGATGATTTCATCCAGCACCGGTACCAGCACCAGATCGCGTGCGCTCTTCAGCATCAGCGCATGGCTGAGGTTGTTGATGTCTTCCGACGTGCAGGCAAAGTGGATGAATTCGCTGGCAGCCATCACTTCCGGATTGCCGGACAGGCGTTCCTTCAGCCAGTACTCGATGGCTTTCACGTCATGGTTGGTGCGTGCCTCGATCGCCTTGACCGCTTCCGCATGTTCGACCGAGAAGCTGTCGATCAGGGTGTTGATCTCTTCGATGGTGGCATCGGAGAACGGGGCGATTTCGCCGATCAGCGGCTCGGCGGCCAGCGTCTTGAGCCACTCCAGTTCCACTTTCACCCGGGATTTCATCAGGCCGAATTCGCTGAAGATGCCCCGGAGCGGTTCGCAGGCGGCGGCGTAGCGGCCGTCGATCGGGGACAGGGCGGTCAATGCATTGAGATTCATGTGCGTCGATCTTGCTATGCCGGACCAGCCGGCGAGTTGAAAACCATGTCGCGACCCCGGGGCCGCGGCGGAAACATCAGCCCAGACGCCGGACCAGTCCGGCGGCCAGCGCGTCGGCGGCGGCCGGCGCAAAACGGAAGAACAGTTCGGGCTCGATCATCTCGAGCTCCATGATGGCCAGCCGGCCGGCGTTGTCGCGGATGGTATCGACCCGCGCATACAGGACGTCGAACGGCACGGCGCGCACGGCGGCCTCGGCAAAGGCGCACTCCTCGGCGCTCGGCTGGTGCGGATGCACGCTGCCGCCGTGGTCGTCCTGGACGCGGAAATCACCTGCCTTCGGCGTCTTGCGGATGGCGTGGGTCACTTTGCCGTCGATCACCATCAGCGACAGCTCGCCCTGCTCCAGCACACCGCGCTGGAACGGTTGCAGCATCATCGATTCGTGCCGGATCAGCTCGCCGAACGCCGCTTCATGCTCGCCGGCACGATCGGCATGAAAACGGTAGGTGTGGCGGGCCGCACCCGACACCGCCGGCTTGAGGATCAGTTCGTCCCAGTCCAGTCCGGCCACCACTTCGGTCAGGCTCCGGCTGTCGCCCGGCTCGACGTAGACGGTCGGCACCACATTGACGCCGGCGCGCGCCAGGTCGCCAAGGTAGTGCTTGTCGATATTCCAGCGGATCAGTGCCGACTCGTTCAGCAGCCGCGTACACGATTCGACATGGTCAAGCCACGGCGAGAATGTCGCATAGCGGTCGAAATAGTCCCAGGTGGTACGGAACAGCACGGAACGGGTCTGGCCCCAGTCCTGGTCAGGGTCGGCCCAGTCGCGGCGCGCCACGTTCAGGCCCTGGCGCTGCAGGGCCTCCATGACCAGCCCATCCTCGAGATGGACCTGCGACGTATACCAGTCGGATTCGTCGGGGTGCAGATAGCGGGATTCGGTCAGAATCAGGGTATCGAACATCGGTTCCAGCCTGCGCTGCGCGGACACGGTCCGCAATGGGGGAAAATCCGGAAGAGCCGGCGGGCTCTCCCGCAGATGGGGGCTTACATGCCCGGCAACAAGCCCTTCATGCCGCGCATCATCTTCATCATGCCGCCCTTCGAGAACTGCTTCATCATCTTCTGCATTTCCTCGAACTGCTTCAGCATGCGGTTGACCTCCTGCACGCTGACCCCGGCGCCGGCCGCGATGCGGCGCTTGCGGCTGGCCTTGATGATGTCGGGCTTGCGCCGTTCGGCCGGCGTCATCGAGTTGATGATGCCCTCGATGCGGTTGACCGACTTCTCGGCCTGCGCGCCTTCCATCCCCTTGGCCATCTGGCCGATCTGGCCCGGCATTTTCTCCATCAGGCTGGACATGCCGCCCATCTTGCGCATGGTCAGGATCTGCGACTTGAAGTCCTCGAGGTCGAAGCCCTTGCCGGACTTCATCTTCCTGGCGATGGCGGCGGCATCCTGCTCGTCGATGCCCTTCTGCACATCCTCGATCAGCGACAGTACGTCGCCCATGCCGAGAATGCGGCTGGCCATCCGGTCGGGGTGGAACGGTTCCAGCCCGTCGAGTTTTTCGCCGACACCGATGAACTTGATCGGCTTGCCGGTCACATGGCGGACCGACAGCGCCGCGCCACCGCGCGAGTCGCCGTCGAGTTTGGTCAGCACCACGCCGGTCAGCGGCAGCGTGTCGTTGAAGGCCTGGGCGGTGTTGACCGCATCCTGACCCTGCATCGCATCGACCACGAACAGCGTCTCGACCGGGTTGACGGCAGCGTGCACCGCCTTGATTTCGGCCATCATCGCCTCGTCGATGGCGAGGCGACCGGCGGTATCGACGATCAGCACGTCAAAGAAGTGGCGCTTCGCGTGATCGACCGCCGCCACGGCGATATCGACCGGCTTCTGCGACGGGTCGGACGGGAACCATTCGACGCCGACCTGTTCGGACAACAGCTTCAGCTGTTCGATGGCCGCCGGGCGATACACGTCGGCGGACACCAGCAGGACTTTTTTCTTCTGCTTTTCCTTCAGCAGCTTGGCCAGCTTGCCGGTAGTGGTGGTCTTGCCGGCGCCCTGCAGGCCGGCCATCAGCACGATGGCCGGCGGCACGGCAGCCAGGTTCAGCGCGTCATTGGTCTCGCCCATCAGCTTGACCAGTTCCTCGTTGACGACGCCGACCACGGCCTGGCCCGGCGTCAGGCTGCCCATGACGTCCTGCCCCATCGCCCGTTCCTTGACGTGGGCGACGAAGGTCTTGACCACCGGCAGCGCGACGTCGGCTTCCAGCAGGGCCATGCGCACTTCGCGCATGGCATCGGAGATATTCGACTCGGTGAGCCGTGCGTGACCCTTGAGGGTCTTGATCACGCCGGAAAGGCGATTGGTCAGGTTGTCGAGCATGCAGGCTGTCCTTGCGCCAGCGCGTCCCGCGCTGGCAGGGAATCGGTTAGACTTTCAGGAAACCGACATTTTACATGAGCCGACGGCAAAACCGTCGCAACGCCCATCGCCTTCATGACAACCGCCGAATTTCTGCCCGTCGCAGCCGGGATCGCCCTGGTCTGCTATCTGCTGCTGGCCTGGCACTTTACCGCCCACTGGTGCGGCAAGAGTGCGCTGACCCTGCCACGCGCGCCCCGCATCGAGCACCTGCTGATCGGCGCCGCGCTGGCGCTGCACGCGCTGACGCTGGCCGCACCGGCCGGCCAGCTGCTGCATCTCGGCGTCGGCGAAGCCGTCAGCCTGCTGGCGTGGCTGACCGTGCTGATCTACTGGATCACCTCCTGGTTCTTCCGCATGGAGGGCCTGCAGGCCCCCCTGATGTGGATGGCCGGCCTCGGGGTCGCCATGGGCGCACTGCTGCCGTATACCCACCAGTCCGATCTGCAGGCCACGCCGCTGCTGACCGTGCACATCGTCATCTCGCTGATCGCCTACAGCATGTTCCTGCTGGCAGCACTGCTGGCCGGGCTGATGCTGTGGGTCGACAAGCGGCTGCATACCCGCCAGCTGGCCACGCTGCCGACCCGCCTGCCACCGCTGCTGGCGCTGGAAACCCTGCTGTTCCAGCTGCTGTCGGTTGCCTTCCTGCTGCTGACGGTGACTGTGTTCACCGGGGTGACCTTCTCCGAACAGATTTTCGGCATGCCGTTCGCGTTCACGCACAAGAGCGTGTTCTCGATGGTGTCATGGGTGGTGTTTGCGCTGCTGCTGTTCGGCCGTTCGCGCTATGGCTGGCGCGGTCGGGTCGCAGCGCGCTGGACGCTGGCCGGCATGGGCACGCTGATGCTCGCCTACCTCGGCAGCAAGATCGTGCTGGAGCTGTTCCTGCACCGTTGAGCCGGGGGCTCAGTCCCCGGCCGGAAACACCAGCGGGCTGAATGCCTTGGCCGCCACGGTCACCCGCTGGCCGACGCGCAGTTGCGCCGCCTCGTCGTCATCGAGCACGACATCGACAATCTCGCCGCCCACCAGCAGGCTGGCGATCTGCAGCACATCCTCGTCCCGGATTGCCAGCACCTCGCCGGCCAGACGGAAACGACCGGCCGCCTGCCGGGTCAGGAACAGTTCGGCCGGGGTCGCATCGCCGGTCACCACGCCGTCCTCGAGACGAATGACCCGGCTGGCCAGCCGGAACACTTCCGCCAGATCATGGCTGACCAGCACCGTGGTCAGCTTCAGCGCCTCGTGCACGCGCAGCAGCTCCTGCTGCAGCCGGCTGCGCAGGGCCGGGTCCAGTGCCGACAGCGGTTCGTCCAGCAACAGCAGCGCCGGCTCCCAGGCCAGCGCGCGCGCCAGTGCCACCCGCTGCTTCTGTCCGCCGGACAGCGTGTCCGGCTTGCGATTGGCCAGTGCTTCCAGCCCCATCAGTGCCAGCAGCTCGTCGACCCGCGCCGGCGTGCGCGCGGCAAAGGCCAGGTTGCCGCGCACCGTCAGGTGCGGGAACAGTGCGTAATCCTGGAATACCAGCCCGATGCGGCGACGCTGCGGCGGCAGGTCGATGCCGCGTGCCGCATCGAACCACACCTCGTCGCCGACCACGAGACGGCCACTGTCCGGCCGGGTCAGCCCGGCCAGCATGCGCAGCAGCGTGGTCTTGCCGGCCCCGGACGGGCCGAACAGCGCGACACGCTCGCCGGCACGGATGGTGGCCGCGGCCGAGAACGCCAGTTCGCCATGCCGGGACACCAGCCGCTTCTGCAGATCGAATTCGATCATGAAATCTCCGCCGCGCGCCGGCTCAGGCCGCGCGCGCCTGCGCCTTGTTGATGATGTAGACCGTCAGCAGCACGACAAAGCTCAGCACGAACAGCACGCCGGCGTAGACATTGGCCGCCGCATAGTCGAGGGCTTCCACTTCGTCGTAGATGGCGATCGACGCGACCTTGGTCACACCGGGGATATTGCCGCCAATCATCAGCACCACGCCAAACTCGCCGACCGTGTGCGCAAATGCCAGCACGATGCCGGACAGCAGCGACGGCTTCAGGTTCGGCAGCAGCACGCGGAACAGGATCTTCAGCCGTGACGCCCCCAGTGTGCGGGCGGCCTCGGTCAATGACACCGGCAACGACTGGAAGCCGGACTGCAGCGGGTGAACCATGAACGGCATGCTGAACAACACCGAACCAAGTACCAGTCCCTCGAAAGTAAAGACCAGGCGCAGGTCGAAGGTCGCCGCCAGCCAGTGGCCGAGCCAGGACTGCGGCGAGAACGCCAGCAGCAGGTAAAAGCCCAGCACCGACGGCGGCAGCACCAGCGGCATGCTGACCAGCGCTTCGGCAACCGGCTTCCAGCGGGCACGGCTGCCGGCCAGCCACAGGGCCAGTGGCACACCGATCACCAGCAGGATGGCCGTGGTCACGGCCGCCAGCTCGAACGTCAGAAACAGCGGACTCCAGTCGATCCGGCTCAGCATGGCCCGTCTCCTGCCTCGATCCACAGCGACAGCTCATTGGCCTTGATCAGCGCCGTCACCGCATCGCCGGGGGCCAGTTCCAGATCGCTTGCCGCGCGGGCAGTGATCAGCGACACGATCTTGTGTCCGTCGCAGTCGAGCGTGACCCGCGCCATCAGCCGGCCGAGGTCGAGCGAATCAATGGTCGCCACCAGCCGGTTGCGCAGGCTGATCCGGCCGAGCGCGCCCTTGGCCAGCGACACTTCCGCCGATTTGAAGCCCGCGGTGACCCGCGCGCCGGGAACAAAGGCCCCCGCACCGCCAGCCATCATCGCGGTCAGGCGCGTCCCGTTGTCCAGCTCGACCTCCACCAGCGCCAGCGACGCCTCGCAGTTCACCGCCACTACACTGGCGTCGAGGCGGTTCATGGCAGCAGGTAGCCGTTCTTCGACAGGATGTCGCGCGCCGTGGCCGAACTCATGAAGTCATACAGCTTGCGGGCGGCCACCCCGTTCTCGGCACCACCGCGCCTGGTCACCACCATCGCCTGTGCGATCGGCTGGTAGCTGTCGCGGGCCAGCTCCACATAATGGCCCTTGCCCTTCATTTCCGGGGACACCACCACCGACTTGGCGGTAAAGCCGGCGTCGGCCGCACGCGAGTAGATGTACTGGTTGGTCTGCGAGATGCTTTCACCAAACACCAGTTTCGATTCCAGCTTGCTGTCCAGGCCGAGCTTGCCGAGCACCTTCATGGTTTCACGACCATACGGCGCCGTACGCGGATTGGCGACGGCGATTTTGGCGACCTGCGGGCCGGCCAGCGCCTGCTGCCAGTTGTTCAGGTTCAGATCCGGCTTCAGCGTCCACAGCACCAGCGTGCCGTAGGCATAGATTTTCGGTGGCGTGGCGGTCAGGCCGAGTTCGGCCAGCTTTTCCGGGAAATCACGGTCGGCCGACAGGAAGAAATCGTACGGTGCGCCATTCTGGATCTGGGCGACGAACTTGCCCGACGAGCTGTAAGACGGTTTGACGGCAATGCCGGTCTCGCGCTGGAATGCCGCGGCCAGATCGTTGAACGTGTACTGCAGATTGGCGGCAACGGCCACCGACAGCGGCTCGGCCGCCAGCACCGGTCCGGCAAACACGAGGGAAACCAGCAGCGGCAGGGTCTTCTTCAGCATGGAAACTCCGGGGAAAAACAGTAGGAAATCAGGCAGCGACGGCCAGGATCACTTGCGATGCCTTGAACAGCGCGGTGGCCTGCTGGCCGACGGCCAGCGCCATGCGCTCGGCGCTGTCGTGAGTGACGATGGCGCACACGCTGTTGCCGCCATCGAGATCGATGACCACTTCGGTGTTGACCGCCCCCGGCGTCAGCGACGCGACAATGCCGGTCAGCTGGTTGCGCGCAGACAGCAGCGCGTCACCGAGACCGGTCGCCACCATGATCGACGAGGCCTTGACCAGCGCGATCGCCTCACCGCCAACTTCGAGACCGAGGCTGGCCCGGCTGTCACTGGTAATGATGGCGACCAGCCGCGCGCCGCCGGCGAGTTCGAGTTCGATCTCGTCATTGACCGCGCCGGTACGGATCGCGCTGATGCGGCCAAGAAACTGATTGCGGGCACTGGTGCGCATGGTGCGGAATCTCCTCAGCAGATCGAGTGTGGCCGGTACGTCGTCCAGATGAAGGGCCGCCAGCATGCGGTGCTGCTCGGCCTCGATGGCGCGATAGACCTTGACCAGCGCGTGGCCGGCCTCGGTCAGTTGCGTACCGCCGCCACCGCGGCCACCTGCTGCACGGGTCACCAGCGGCTGCGGCGACAGGTTGTTCATCGCGTCGACCATGTCCCAGGCGGTCTTGTAGCTGACACCGGCCGCTTTGGCTGCTCGCGTGATCGAGCCTTCGGCGGCAATGGCTTCCAGCAGGCGCACCTGGGGCAGCGCGGCATAGCGCCGGCCTTCGGCCAGCAGGGCAAGATCGGTGGCAAACGGCATGGGCTGCGACTCTGGCTAGGGAATACCAGGCGCAATATATCCGACTACATAGCGTCAGACCATAGCCCGGATGGCGGAGGCGGACCCGGCCGGCATGAACAGGCCGGCATCGAGAGTGGCACGATGACCGACGCTGAGCAGGATGCCGCTGTGCATGACAGCGACGATACGGGCGTACAACTGCTGCTCCATGTCTTCGTCCAGCGCACTGGACGCCTCATCCAGGCACAGCACATCCGGCGGATCGAGCAGTACCCGGGCCAGCGCGATCCGCTGCTGCTCGCCCAGACTCATCACGTGCGCCCAGGATTCGCAGTGGTCGAGCCGGTTGCTGAAATGCACCAGCCCCGCCTCGTGCAGGATGGCCACCAGCTGCCGGTCATCGATCGCACCGGCTTTTGCCGGATAGCACAGCACGGCGCGCAGGCTGACCCCAGGCACGGCGACGGTCGTCACCGGACCAGCAGGGCCGGACCAGGCCCCAGACGTTGCCGATGACCGGCCGGGCGACACTCATGCCGCCGCTGCCCCGCCTGCGGCCACGGCAGCCAGCACCTCGTCCACATCCTGCGGCGGTCGCTCGAAGGTGATCCGGCGGCGAAGATCGAGCAGGCGCAGATCACAGCCACCACTGTCGACGCCGAGCACATGCCAGCCCTGGCCGGTCAGCCCGGCGATGGCCTCGGCTTCGAACGGCAGCGCCGGCCGCAGCAGCTCGGCGCCATCGAACCAGCCCATGCGACCGAAGCCGGCCACGAAGCGCGCCCGCTTCGGCACGAAGCGCCAGAAGGAAAAATCGTCGAAGTCGATATAGTCGACCGCACCGGGCTGGTAGCGCAGAAAACGTTGCCGGCGCGCCGGTGTCCGCTCGCACGGCATGGCATCGGCCAGCAGCGTGATCCTCAGCGTGCGATCCGCCGGCAGGGTGGCATCGGCCAGCAGCAGACTGGCATGCGCATCGGCCTGCAACTGCCTGGTGTGCTCGGCCAGGGTGCTGATCACGGTCAGCGGCACACCGTCCTCATCCGGCGCCAGCGTGATGGCAGAGACATACGGATAGCCGGGCAAGGCCAGGCAGTGGCTGGCCAGCGCGGCCTGTTCGCTGCAATGCAGCAGGGAGACGGCGGAAATCAGTCCGGTATTCACATCAGGTCTCCTTGGAAAGACGGTAACAACAACCAGGTCTACTGTTGACCGTAGCAGAAGTCTCCCTCGTCCGAGCGGAAGGCAACCACGCCGGCGCGACAATATGCCGCAAGCACATCGCCGTCCGGGCAGGTACATTCGGCCCGGTCACTGCCGAACCAGCGCCAATGCCCTTCCCCTTTCCCTGCCCGGTACAATGAGCGCTCCCTTTCCCGCCCCCCGAGTCATGGACCTTCCCTCGTCGATTCGCATCGTTCGCCTGCGCTGGGCCATTCTCGGCCTGTGTCTGCTGGCCGGCGGCGCCCTGTATCTGGGCGCAGTCGAATTGCCGTGGCCGGCCCTGGCCCTGGTCGCCTGCTCGCTGGCCTCGGCCAACCTGGTCTGGAGTCTCGCCGGCCCGGCGCGCTGGGCCGCGCTCGATATACAGCTCGGTGTCGATTTTCTCTGCCTGACCGCGCTGCTGTACCTGACCGGTGGCCCGGCCAATCCGCTGGTGTCGATGTATCTGCTGCTGATCGCACTGGCCGCACAGGCCATGCCTGCGACCCGGACCTGGCTGCTGGCCGCCGCGTCGATGCTCGCCTATGCCCTGCTGTTCCGCTGGCACCAGCCGATCATGGTCGCCGGCGAGCATTCGGACATGCTGATCAGCCTGCATCTGGCCGGCATGTGGCTGACCTTCTGCGTCTGCGGCATCGTGCTGGCCGGACCGCTGGCCAGACTGTCACGCACGGTGCGCGAGCGCGAACTGGAGCTGGGCCGCATCCGCGAAACCCAGCTGCGCGACGAAAAGCTGGTAGCGCTGGGCATGATTGCCGCCGGCGCCGCACATGAACTCGGCACACCACTGAATACCCTGACCCTGCTGGCCGACGACCTGGCCGAACGCTATGCCGGCGACCCCGAGCTGGACGACGATGTCCGGCTGATGCGCAATCAGCTGGGTGCCTGCCGCCGCGCGCTGGGACGCCTGAAACAGCAGGGCGGCGAGCTGGCGTCGCCGGCAGAGCCGGTCTCGCAGCAACTCGGACATCTGGTCGCCAACTGGCGCAATCTGCGACCGCAAATCGAGCTCGACTATCAGCCGGCGCTGGCGACAGCGCCGACCCGCTGGTTCGACCCAAGCTTCGGCCCCGCACTGCTGAACCTGCTGAACAATGCCGCCGACGCCAGCCCCGATGGCCGGATAACGGTCCAGGCCGACTGGCAGGCACCGATACTGGTCATCCGCATCCGCCATGCCGGCAGTCTGCCGCCGCAGCTGGAGCTCACCCATCCGGCAATGCCGGTGGCCAGCAGCAAGCAGCATGGAATGGGACTGGGCATGTTCCTGGCCCACGCCACCCTGGACAAGCTGGGCGGTACACTGCGGATGGACAGCGATGCGGACGGCGTCTGCACCACACTGACCCTGCCCCTGCCCACCTCCCACGCGGTTAGCCCCCCATGACACACCTGCTCCTGATCGACGATGACGAAGCCTTTCTGTCCATGCTGTCCCGGGTGCTGCAGCGCAAGGGGCTGTCCATCAGCCTCGCGGTCTCCCCGGAACGGGCGCTGGAGGTCATCAGCGAGACACCACAACCGATCGACGGCATCGTGCTCGATCTGAACCTTGGCGGCTGCAGTGGTCTGAAATGGATTCCGGCCCTGCGCGAAAAACTGCCGGATACGCCGATTCTGGTACTGACCGGCTATGCCAGCATCACCACGGCAGTCGATGCCATCAAACTGGGCGCGACCCAGTACCTGGCCAAGCCGGCCGATGCGGACAGCATCCTGGCAGCCCTGCAAGCCGATTCGACCACCTCGCCGACCGCCCCGGCCGACCCGGCCACCCCGATGTCGCTGAAGCGGCTGACCTGGGAACACCTTCAGCGGGTACTGAACGAGAACGACGGCAACGTCTCCGCCACCGCCCGCGCCCTGAACATGCACCGCCGCACGCTGCAGCGGATGCTGGCAAAACGGCCGGTTGCCCGCTAACCGCCACTTGTCCTGCAGGCAGGCCTGGCAGTCGCGGAGTTTCCCGGCCTGAAACTGGTTTCAGAAGCGGCGCCCCGGCCGGGACCGGCCTCGACGGCGCCCGAAAACAGGGAGGCCAGCCGTGCCCGGCGACACTGCCACATCCCCCCACCTCATCCCGTCATTCATGGGCCACTCCGGGTACCGGTGCCCCGCCGCTGGCTGGCATGCATGAACAGCACGCCGGCCGGACTGGCGCATGCAGCCTGCTGTATCACCTGGAGAAAACGGCGCGGTTCCGCGCCGCGCTGAACCATGGATGAAAGCAGCCCAAAACGGCCGGTTGACGGTCCGCGCCATTCGTCCGAAAGAACAACCGGGGCAGCACAGATCTCCTATAGCAGGCTTTGAAGCGACATATCAGACCGGCACCGGCTGCTCAGGATGCCGGACATCAGGAGCCCACCATGCCAGGCGAAACATCCTCCCTCCCGGAAAACCTGCCAGCGGTCCCGGGTTCCGGCCCCCGCCCCGCAATCGGCATGCACGGTGAACGCATCGACTGGCTCAACCCGCGCAGCCAGCTGTATCACCTGGGTGATGGCGCACGCAGCTATGATCCGATGCTGCAGTGCTTCCTGAACAAAGACCCGTACTGCCCGTTCTCGGGTGGCGGCATCAATCCGTATGCGTTCTGCCGCGGTGATCCGGTCAACCGGAGCGATCATTCCGGCTACATGAGTGTTTCCGCCGGGTTCGGACTCGGGATGGGCATTCTCGGTATCCTGCTCGGCATTCTTACCCTCGGCCTGGCAACGCTGGCAGCGATGACGGTCCTGGGCAGCTTGCTGCTGGCAACCTCCACTGTCCTTGGCCTGGCGTCCAGCGCCACTGGCATCGCCTCCGCCGTACTGGAAGACCGGGACCCCGAACTGGCACGCACGCTGGGCTGGATATCGCTTGGGCTGGGCATGGCCTCGGCGGTAACGGGGATGATCGGGCCAGCGCTGGCCAGCTACGTGAAGGCCACCGGGCGCGTCATTACCGGCCGCCTGATAAAAAATGGCCACATCAACTTCGTCGAGGCCACAGAATCACAGGACAAAATCCATTTTCTGTTTCTGCCAGAATTCAAAGACGGCTCGCTGGTCATGACTCACGGGAAACCCGGGCTCATGCAGACCATCAATGGGACGTATGTCACACCCGATGAGTGGGCAGACGAGCTGTTCCGGTTCTCGGGTTACGCCAGATCCCGTCCCGGCAGTCCCCTCTATCTGATGTCCTGCAATGCAGCTACCCCCCATGCGCCGGCAGCCGCCAACGCCCAGTACATCGCCGATGTGCTGGGCCGCACGACCCGGGCCCTGAACTCTCCCGTGTCCATGTGCCACATCGACAGGCTGCCGAGGCTGCTGCCCCGTACATTCGTTGGGCGCGGCAACACCTGGGGCAAGCTGCTCGATTTCACCCCGCAGTAAACCGCCCATGAAAGCCGCCCCCCGGGCATGGCACGGGGGGCGGCTTTGCGCATTCAGTCGCACCAATGAAAGAAGCCCTCGTACAGGGTACGAGGGCTTCAGTATAGGACCTGGCGGTGACCTACTTTCGCATGGGCAAGTGCCACACTATCATCGGCGCAAAGCAGTTTCACGGTCCTGTTCGGGATGGGA
>NZ_QLTJ01000018.1:0-62578 GCF_003269145.1 Microvirgula sp. AG722
GAAGGTGCGGGTGAACGGCTTGTGCCAGCTCAGCAGTTCGCGGGCCAGGTCGGCCCAGAAGCCTTCGTAATCGTTGTTCGCGCGTTCGCAGACGGCGTTGCAGGCTGCCATGCCGGACAGGGTGGCTGCCTGGCGAAAGGCGTCGCCCGGAGCGAAACAGCGTCGCTCCAGCGCAAGGGGGGTCAGAGTGGACATGGTCGGGGCTTCCGCTTTGTAGAGGGATCGTTGTCTGCCCCCGCTCCAGCCGGACAGGCCGGCAGGCGGGAGGCATTTTCGAGCCATGCTATGTCGGCGCGGACAACAGAAACATAGCCGTGGAAACCGTTTGTTGGCCTTTTGCGCCAAATCCCCTGTTTTGCACTGGAGCGTGACGCTTTTACGCATTTTCAAGCGATTGAAAGTTGTAAATTCGCATATGAAAAACCGTTATTCACGTAAAAATCGCTATATCGAACTGATATCGACAAGCTGAGTCGATACAATTTCCCGGCCCGACCGGCTGTACCGGTCCAGTCGGGCGACAACTGTCCCTGTGCAAGTCGCGCCCAGCCGTTAGCATGTCGGCATGACCCCGCTGCTTCCCCTCTATCAGCGCCTGGCCGACGACATCGCCGGCCAGATCGCCGCCGGTACGCTGCGTCATGGCGACCGCCTGCCGTCCCTGCGCGAGCTGCGTGCCCGTCGTCAGGTCAGCCTGTCGACCGTCCAGCAGGCGTTCCGCCTGCTGGAGGACCGCGGTCTGATCGAGGCCCGGCCCCAGTCCGGCTTTTATGTGCGCCCGCGCCGCCCGACACCCCCGTCACCGCCGGCCCTTCCGGTACCGGTACCGGTGACGGTCGATCCGCTGCTCTGGCAATACGTGCAGGTTCATACCCAGGAAGCCGACTGCGGCATGGGCGGTTTTCGCAGCGCAACGCCATCGGCGGCACACCTGCCGCTGGCGGCGATCTCCCGGCTGATGAGCGATACCGTGCGCCGTCAGCCCGAGCTGCTGGCCGACTATGGCCACCCGGCCGGCGCGATCGAACTGCGCCGCCAGATCGCCCGCCAGGCAATGGAATGGGGCGGACGCTTCGCCGTCGACGACATTGTCGTCACCCATGGTGCGCTGGAAGCCCTGAACCTGTGCCTGCGTGCCCTGACCCGCCCCGGCGATGTGGTCGCCATCGAGTCGCCGGCCTACTACACGCTGCTGCGCTGTCTGGAGACGCTGGGACTGCAGGCGCTGGAGATTCCGACCGACCCGCAGACCGGCATTTCACTCGACGCGCTGGAGCAGGCCACCCGCAACGGCGCCGTGCAGGCGGTCGTGCTGGTACCCAACTTTTCCAACCCGCTGGGCAGCCTGATGCCGGACGAGGCCAAGGCGAGGCTGGCGTCGCTGCTGGCGGCGCGCGACATTCCGCTGATCGAGGACGACATCTATGGCGAATTCCATTTCGGTCCGCGCCGCCCGCGCCCGGTCAAGGCGTTCGATACCGCCGGCAATGTGCTGTACTGCGCGTCACTGACCAAGAATGTCGCCCCCGGCCTGCGCGTCGGCTGGGTCGAAGCCGGCCGCTTCCGCGCCAGCGTCGAGTTGCAGAAATACATCGGTACGCACTCGACCTCGCGCCTGTCGCAGGTGGTGCTGGCGCGCTTCCTGGAAAATGGCGGCTATGCGCGCCACATGCGCGCCTTCCGCCGGGCGCTGGTCAGCCAGATGCGGATGCTGACTGCCGCCGTCCGCGAGCACTTCCCGGCCGGCACCCGGATCTCCGAACCACAGGGCGGATTCGTGCTGTGGCTGGCGCTGCCGGAGCCGTTCGACAGCGTGGAACTGTTCCATGCCGCCATTGCCGAAGGCATCGACTTCGCCCCCGGTCCGCTGTTCTCGCCATGCGGCGGTTTCCGCAACTGCCTGCGCCTGTCCGGCGCCGCACCATGGAATGCCGGACAGGCGGCACGGCTGGCACGACTCGGCGAACTGGCACGGCGGCAACGGCAGGCCTGAGCCCCGCCCGGCACGAACGCGCGGGCGGAACCGGCCGGATTTTGCGATAATCCTGCCCCGCGCCGGCCGGCCCCCTCCATGCGGGCTGGCCTATACCGTATCTATCGGGCGTCTTTCGCGACGCCCCTGTCCCTTGTCGTCCCCCGCGGCGCCTAACCCTCACGCGGCGCTCGTCGCGTGCCTTCCCGGAGCCCCATCCCATGACCTGGGAGTCATTCAAACAACAATACCTGATCAAGTTCTGGAATCCGGTACCGGCCGTCATCGCCGCTGGCGTGCTGGCCACCTACTACTTCGGCCTGACCGGCACCTTCTGGGCCGTGACCGGCGAATTCACCCGCTGGGGTGGCCATCTGCTGCAGTTCGCCGGCTTCCATCCGGAGACCTGGGGCTATTTCAAGGTGATCCACCTCGACGGCACGCCGCTGACGCGCGTCGACGGGATGATGATCATCGGCATGTTCGCCGGCTGCCTGTCCGCCGCGCTGTGGGCGAACAACGTCAAGCTGCGCGTGCCGCAGCACCGCATCCGCATCGCCCAGGCCGTGATCGGCGGCATCATCGCCGGCTTCGGTGCCCGGCTGGCGATGGGCTGCAACCTGGCGGCCTTCTTTACCGGCATCCCGCAGTTCTCGCTGCATGCGTGGTTCTTCGCGCTGGCCACCGCTGCCGGTTCGTACTTCGGCGCCCGCTTCACGCTGCTGCCGATGTTCCGCATCCCGGTCAAGCTGCAGAAAGTCTCCGCCGCCACCGCGCTGACCGCCGATCCGGCCGTGGCCGCCCGCCGCTTCCGCATCGGCATGCTGGTGTTCGTCGCCTTTGTGCTGTGGGCCGTCGCCCGGGCCTTCGATGCGCCGAAACTCGGTTTTGCCGCCCTGTTCGGGCTGGCTTTCGGCCTGATCATCGAGCGCGCGCAAGTCTGCTTCACCTCGGCGTTCCGCGACCTATGGATCACCGGCCGCACGCAGATGGCCAAAGCCATCATCCTCGGCATGGCGGTCAGCGCCATCGGCATCTTCAGCTATGTGCAGATGGGCGCCGAGCCGAAGATCCTGTGGGCAGGCCCGAATGCCGTCATCGGCGGTCTGCTGTTCGGCTTCGGCATCGTGCTGGCCGGCGGCTGCGAAACCGGCTGGATGTACCGCGCGGTCGAAGGCCAGGTTCACTACTGGTGGGTCGGCCTCGGCAATATCATCGGCGCGACCGCCCTCGCCTACGTCTGGGACGATGTGGCCCCGGCTCTCGCTACCAACTACGAAAAAATCAATCTGTTGCAGCAGTTCGGCCCGATTGGCGGCCTGTTTGTCACCTATCTGCTGCTGGCGGTCGCCTTCGGCCTGATCCTGTGGTGGGAAAAACGCTTCTTCGCCCGCCAGTCGACCGCTGCCCCCCGTCTTGCCAAGGAGTCCGCATGAGCACGCTGCCCGCCCCCGATTTCCGTCTCGACATGGTTGGTGAACCGTGCCCGTATCCTGCCGTCGCCACGCTGGAAGCGTTGCCGCAGCTGGCGCCGGGCCAGGTGCTGGAAGTAATCAGCGACTGCCCGCAGTCGATCAACAACATCCCGCTCGACGCCCGCAACCACGGCTACGAGATGCTCGACATCCAGCAGGATGGCCCGACCATCCGTTACCTGATCCGCGTACCGAAAGCCTGAAGCGCAAGACCGGCTGCAGGTAAAAAACGCCCCTTCCTGACAGGCCCGCATCTCGCGGGCCTGTCCGCTGCCGCTTCACGTAAAATGCGCATCGACTCTACCGCCCCCCGGGTTCAACGTGCGCCTCACCCATATCAAACTCGCCGGCTTCAAATCCTTCGTCGACCCGACCTCGATCCCGGTGCCGGGTCAGCTGGTCGCCGTCTGCGGCCCGAACGGCTGCGGCAAATCGAACGTGATCGACGCCGTGCGCTGGGTGCTGGGCGAATCCTCAGCCAAGCAGCTGCGTGGCGAGTCGATGCAGGACGTTATCTTCAACGGCTCAGGCACGCGCAAGCCCGGCAGCCGGGCCTCGGTCGAACTGGTATTCGACAATGGCGAGGGCCGCGCATCCGGCACCTGGGGCCAGTACACCGAAATCGCCATCAAGCGTGTACTGACCCGGCAGGGGGAGTCGAGCTACTGGATCAATGGCCAGCAGGTGCGCCGGCGCGATATCGCCGACCTGTTTCTTGGCACCGGCGTCGGCACCAAGGGCTATGCGGTCATTGAACAGGGCATGATCTCGCGCATTATCGAGGCCCGCCCGGAAGAACTGCGTGCCTATCTGGAAGAAGCCGCCGGCGTATCCAAGTACAAGGAGCGCCGCAAGGAAACCGAGTCGCGGCTGGCCGATACCCGTGACAACCTCGCCCGCCTGCACGATATCCGCGAGGAACTGACCCGTCAGGTCGAAAAACTGGCCGAACAGGCCGAGGTCGCGCAGCGCTACCAGGGCATGCGCGACGAACTGGCCGAGCTGCAGAACCTGCTGGCGCTGACGCGCAAGCGCGATGCACAGGAAGCCGAGGCGAAGGCCAGTGCCGAACTGGCGCGACTGGAAACCGAGCTAGCGATGCTGTCGTCACGCGGCACCGAGCTGGACGCGGCGATCGAAGCGGCACGCGAAGCGCATTTCGCGGCCGGCGACGAAGTCAGCACCCGCCAGCAGCACCTGGCCGATCTGTCGGCGCAGGTCGCGCGGCTGGAAGAACAGGCACGACATCATCAGGACACCCGGGCGCGGGTCGAGCGCGAATTCGCCAGCGCCCGCACCGAACAATCGGCACTCGCCAGCCAGGCGCACCAGATCGAGACCGAACTGGCCGAATGGACCGAACGCCGTGACGAAGCCCGGTACGCGGCCGAGGAAGCGCAGATGGCGCTGGATGGCGGCGATGGCAGCCTGCCGGATGCCGAGCAGCAGTTCCGCAGCCGCGACAGCCAGCTGGCCGCGCTGACCAACAAGGTCGCCGAACTGACCCGGGGCCGCGACCTGGCCGAGCAGCGCGCCGCCGCCGGCCAGCGCACGCTGGCCCAGTTGCAGGAACGCCGTGGCCGGCTGCGCGACGAACATGCCGAACTGGCACTGCCGGCCGCCGGCGAACTGGCCGATGCCGCCGATGCCGCCCGCCGGACCGCCAGTGCGCTGGAGGCCGCCCGTCAGGCCGTCGACCACGAGGAGAACCGCCTGGCCGAGCTCGACCGCGAACGGCAGGCGGTCGATCGCGAGCGTGCAAGCCAGCGCGATGCGCTGTCGGCGCTCGACGCCGAGGCTGGCGCCCTGACCAAGCTGCTCGATGCGGCACAGGCCCGCGCCGGCATGGGCGACTGGCTCGCCCGCCAGCAACTGGCCGATGCGCCGCAACTGCTCGATGCGCTGCGCATCGACGCCGGCTGGGAAACCGCGCTGGAAGCCGCCCTCGCCCATACCGCCACGGCGCGCCTGAGCGCAACGCTGCCGAGCGACACCCCGCCGGCGCCGCTGGTGCTGGCACGCGAGGCAGCCGCACCGGCGCTGCCGCCGTCAGCGCTGACGCCGTTGCTGCGCCACATCACGCTGGACGATGCACGCTTTGCGCCACTGCTGGGCGATACGCTGGCTCTGTGTTTCGCCGCCGACTCGCTGGACGCCGCCCTTGCCCTGCGCGACAGCCTGCCGCCGGGCGGTCGCTGCTATACCGTGGACGGGCATGCCGTCAGCCGCCATGGCATCCACTATCACGCCCAGCGCGGGGAAACCTCGATCGTGGCCCGCCGCGCCGAACGTGACGCGCTGCTGGCGCAACGCGACCGGCAACAGCCGCAGCTGCTGGCGCTGGAAGCGCGGCTGACCACGCTGGACAGCGAGCGCGCCGCGACCCGCGACGCCATTGCCGCCGCCCGCGATGCCCAGGCCGCGGCCCAGCAGGCGGACACCGACGCACGCATGACCCTGTCGGCCATCGAGCAGAAGAAGCATCAGGGCGAGGCGCGTGCCCAGGCCATCGCCGACGAACTGCAGCGGCTGGACGACGATGATGCCAGCGAACGTCTGCAGATCGAGGAAGCACAGTTGAGTGCGGAGGAAGCCCAGTTGTCGCTGGACGAAGTCGCCGCCGCGCTGGAACAGGCACGCGTGGCGCGACTGGACGCCGAGACCGGTCTGGCGCTGGCGCGCGACAAGGCGCGCGAACTGGAGCGGCAAGGACAGGAAACCCGCTTTGCGCTGGCCAGCAGCCAGCAGCGGGTCAGCGAGCTGGAACGCCGCCGGGGCGAACTGAACGAACGGCTGGATATCCTGGCCGAGAAACTCGAAGCGCTGGCGATCGAACGCGAAACCTTCGACGACGACGATCTGGCCGACCGGCTGCATGAAGCGCTGTATGCCCGCGAACAGGCCCAGGACGCCGTCACCGCCGCGCGCGAGACATCGCAGGCGGCCGAGCAGCGACTGCGCGAGCTGACCCGCGCCCGGCACGATGCCGACAGCGGGCTGGCGCCGGTACGCGACGCGATCAGCCAGATGCTGCTGAAAGCGCAGGAAGCCAAGCTGGCGTTCGAGCGCTATGACGAGGAACTGCGCGAGGCCAAGGCTGACGAAGATGCGCTGGTAGCGCGGCTGAGCGAGGGCCGGAAGGCCGCGACGCTGACCGCGGATATCGGCAAACTGGCCCAGGCACTGAATGCGCTTGGCGCGGTCAACCTGGCCGCGCTGGACGAACTGAGCGGGGCACGCGAGCGCGAAACCTATCTGCTGGCGCAGCACGAGGATCTGGTTGCGGCCATGGCGACGCTGGAGCAGGCGATCACCCGCATCGACGGCGAAACCCGAGAACAGTTGCGCAGCACCTTCGAGGCGGTCAATGCCTCGATGATGGAACTGTTCCCGCTGCTGTTCGGTGGCGGCCAGGCGCGACTGGTCCTGACCGGCGAGGATCTGCTCGATGCCGGCATCCAGATCATCGCCCAGCCGCCGGGCAAGAAGAACAGCACCATCCACCTGCTGTCCGGCGGCGAAAAGGCGCTGACGGCGATGAGTCTGGTGTTTTCGCTGTTCCAGCTCAATCCGGCGCCGTTCTGCCTGCTGGACGAAGTCGATGCCCCCCTGGACGACGCCAATACCGGTCGCTTCTGCGAACTGGTGAAGAAAATGGCCGATAAAACCCAGTTCCTCTATATCAGCCACAACCGGCTGACCATGGAAATGGCCGAACAGCTGGTCGGCGTGACCATGCAGGAACAGGGGGTCTCGCGCATCGTCGCGGTCGATATCGTCGAGGCGCTGCGCATGCGGGAAGCGATGTAGCAAGGACGGTCTGCAGCTAAATTGTCCGTAGCGGGTCGTCAAGTGGCGTGCCGCCGCTATAATCGTCGGAATATCGCTTTTGCAACGGAAACCGCACTCATGACCGATCTGCACTATGCCCTCATTGCACTCGCTGTCGCCGTGATCGCAGTGGTGTACGGCTACAACGTCTGGCAGGAACAGCGCTTCCGCAGAAAAACCGCTGAGTCGTTCCGCCAGAATCAGTCCGACCCGCTACTGGACACGCCGAACCACCAGGTTCGCGACGGCAGCGCCGAGCAGCTGGAACCGAGCCTGCTGGCCGATGACGACGCGCCGCGCGAGTCGCTGACCGCCTTCAGTGCCACCGATGCCGAGCCGGTCGCAGCCCCGCGCGACAGCCTGCCCGATGACGATGCACCGCTGCCGGAGCTGGACGAGGCGTCCGAGCCGCGTCTGGCACAGCAGCCGGCCGTCCCGCAGACTGAAGAGGTGGAATCGCCGTTGCCGGACCTGGCCGACGAGCCGGCCCCCCTGGTCGCGGAAGACCCGCAGGAACCGTCGTTCGATGCCGAGCCGGTCGTCAGCGCCATCAACGGTGCCGACCGCCAGGCCCTGATCGTGTCGATGCTGGAACCGACACTCGACTTTATCGCCGAGGTGGCCTTCTCCCCGGCGGCGACGCTGCAGGCCTGGCCGCGCATCGACGCCCAGCGCCGCATTCAGGTCATTGCCCGCAGTGCCCAGGGGGAATGGCTGGTCGCCAATGGTGCCCCACCGGCCACGCCGGTCAGCCACGTTCATATCGGCCTGCAACTGGTCGATCGCGGCGGCGCGGTCAGCGAAGCCGAGATCGGCCAGTTCGTTGATCAGGTCGAAGACTTTGCCGCCCACCATGGCGGTCTGGTCACCCTGCCGCAGAGCCAGCCGACGCTGGCGGCCGCGCGCGAACTCGACCGCTTCTGCGCCGATGTCGACGTGCTGATCAACCTGAACCTGATCGCGCACAAGCCGTTCTACGGCACCAAACTGCGCAGCCTGGCCGAAGCCCACGGCATGCATCTGGAGGCCGACGGCCGCTTCCACTACCTGTCCGAGTCCGGCAACAGCCTGTACTGCCTGTCCAGCGGCGACGACCGCCCGTTCTCGCTGCAGGACCTGCTGGAAAAGCGCTACAGCCGCATTTCACTGGTTTTCGACGTGCCGCGCGTGGCCGGCAGTGCCGACGTGTTCGAGCGTGCAGTCGCCTTCTCGCGCCAACTGGCGCAGCTGCTCGATGCCGAGCTGGTCGACGACACCCGTCGCCCGCTTTCCGATGCCAGCCTGGCGGTCATCCGCCAGCAGCTGGCCCAGATCCACTCCCGCATGGATGACCGCGGCATCGCCCCCGGCTCCATTGCCGCCCTACGCCTGTTCGCATGACCCTCTCCGCATCACCTGCCGCGCGCGCAGCCCAGCTGCGCGCGCTTTTGCATCGTTACAATCACGAGTATTACGTGCTCGACACGCCCAGCGTGCCCGACGCCGAATACGATCTGCGCTTCCGCGAACTGTGCGAGCTGGAACGCGCGCACCCCGAACTGCGCAGTGCCGACTCGCCCAGTCAGCGTGTCGGCGGCCTGCCGCTGGCCGCGTTCGGCGAAGTCCGCCATGCGGTACCGATGCTGTCGCTGAACAACGTCTTTTCCGATATGCAGGCCGACGACCCGGCGCAGCGCCATGCCGAGCTGCTGGCCTTCGACGCCCGCGTGCGCGAAGGCCTCGGCCGCGAGCGGGTCGAATACGCAGTCGAACCGAAATTCGACGGTCTGGCCGTCAGCCTGGTGTACGAGGACGGTGTGTTCGTGCAGGGCGCGACCCGTGGTGACGGCAGCACCGGCGAGAACGTGACCGAGAACCTGCGCACCGTGCAGTCGATCCCGCTGCGGCTGACACCACCGCCGGCGACCGACCTGTTTGCCACACCGTTGCCGGCACGACTGGAAGTGCGCGGCGAAGTGCTGATGCTGAAGCGCGACTTCGAGCGGCTGAACGCCGACCAGGCCGCCGCCGGCCTCAAGGTCTTCGTCAATCCGCGCAATGCCGCCGCCGGCAGCCTGCGCCAGCTCGATTCCCGCATCACGGCCAGCCGCCGGCTGGCTTTCTTCGCCTACTCGCTGGTCGAACCGGACGGCGCCGACGCGCCGCCATCCCATTCCGCCACCATGGACTGGCTGCAGCAGCTGGGCTTCCCGGTCTGCCGCGAGCGTACGGTGGTGTGCGGGGTCGAGGCACTGATCCACGAGTACGAGTCCATTCTCGAACGGCGCGCCACGCTGCCGTTCGATATCGATGGCGTGGTGTACAAGGTCAATGCCGTCGCCGACCAGCATCAGCTCGGCTTTGTGTCGCGCGCACCGCGCTTCGCGATTGCGCACAAGTTTCCGGCCGAGGAAGCACTGACCGTGGTCGAGGCGATCACGGTCCAGGTCGGCCGCACCGGCGCCGTGACCCCGGTCGCCCGCCTGCAGCCGGTGTTCGTCGGCGGCGTGACCGTGACCAATGCCACGCTGCACAATGAAGACGAGGTCCGGCGCAAGGACATCCGCATCGGCGACACCGTGATCGTCCGCCGCGCCGGCGACGTGATCCCGGAAGTCGTGGCCGCCGTCGCCGACCGCCGGCCGGCCGATGCCGCAGAATTCGTCATGCCGACGCAATGCCCGGTCTGCGGCTCGCATATCGTCCGCGCCGAGGACGAAGCCATCGCGCGCTGCTCCGGCGGGCTGTACTGCTCGGCCCAGCGCAAGCAGGCGCTGCAGCACTTCGCCAGCCGGCGGGCACTGGATATCGAGGGCCTGGGCGAAAAACTGGTCGACCAGCTGGTGGAAAAGCAGTGGGTGACCACGCCGGCCGATCTGTTCCGGCTGCAGGCCGATCAGCTGGCCGGCCTCGACCGCATGGGCGACAAGAGCGCGCAGAACCTGGTACAGGCGATCGACGTCGCCCGCCATACCCGTTTCGAGCGCTTTATCTACGCGCTCGGCATCCGCAATGTCGGCGAGTCGACCGCGCGCGACCTGGCGCGCCACTTCGGCACCCTGGATGCGCTGATGGCCGCCGACGAGACCGCACTGGTCGCGGTGCCGGATGTCGGCCCGATCGTCGCGCGCTCGATCGTCGACTTCTTCGCCGAGTCGCATAACCGCGACGTCGTCGCTGACCTGTGTGCGCTTGGCGTCGACTGGCCGCAGGTCGCAGCCACTACGGACAGCTACGTCGACGGCGTGGCCGGCAAGACCTTCGTGCTGACCGGCACCCTGCCCACCCTGACCCGCGATGACGCCAAGGCACGCATCGAGGCCGCCGGCGGCAAGGTGGCCGGCAGCGTGTCGAAAAAGACCGACTATGTGGTCGCCGGCGACGCGGCGGGCAGCAAGCTGGACAAGGCACAGGCGCTCGGCGTGGCCATTCTCGACCAGGACGGGCTGCTGGCACTGCTTGGGTCATAGGACGCTTTTCCGTCTCCGGCCCCCTCAAAAACACCTGCAAGACATATCTTGCAGGCGTTTTTATTTGCCTCGCCTATCTGGCCAGCATGACGGTTGCGGCAATGCGACCCCTGATTACCATTCGTGGCCAGACCGGGGTTTCCTTGATGTGACCCAGCAAATGCGACGACCCGCTCCGTAATATCAATGGCAATGCAGTGTCACTGCCTGCGTACCCGCTTTTATCAAACCTTCATGGGAGTCATCATGGATCGTCGCACTTTGCTCAAGTCGTCCGGTTTGCTGGTCGGCCTCGCCGCCCTGGGGTCGCGAGCCGTGGCGCAGACCCCGGCAACGGCGGCCCCGGCCGCCAATGACAGCCCGGCGGTATTCATTCCGTCGGCCGACACGCCGCTGCGACTGAATTTCAACGAGAACTCGCTGGGCATGTCGCCGCGCGCCAAACAGGCGCTGGCGGCCGTGCTGCCCGGCCAGTCATGCCGCTATCCGGACGACGCGCGCGAAGCGCTGGTCGCCACCATTGCCCGCCTCAACGGGCTGAGCGACAAGCAGGTGATCCTCGGCAACGGCTCGTCCGAACTGATCCACACCGCCGTCCTGAACGCAGCGCTGACGCCGAATGCCCAGTTGGTGGTCGCCGATCCGACCTTCAACAACGCCGAGGTCCACGCCAAAGCCATGGGTCTGAAAACGGTCAAGATCGGCCTGACCCGCGATCATGTGCTCGACATTGCCGGCATGCGTGCCGCCGCCGATGCCCACCCGGGCCCGAGCACCATCTATCTGTGCAATCCGAACAACCCGACCGCCACCATCACCCCGGCGGCCGTGATCGACAAGTGGATCGCCAGCGCGCCGGATCGCGTGACCTTCATCGTCGACGAGGCCTACCACGAGTACGTGACCGACCCGCGTTACCAGAGCGCGATCAAGTGGGTCAAACAGGGCAGGAAAAACGTGATCGTGCTGCGCACCTGCTCCAAGGTCTTCGGTCTGGCCGGGGTCCGCGTCGGCTATGCCTTCGCCCATCCGGACACCATCGCCCAGTACGATGCGCACATCTCGATCGACAATATCAACCTGGCCGGCGCCGCCACCGCCCGCGCCTCGCTGGAAGATGCGGCATGGATCCGGCACAGCCTGGCCTCGACCGCGCAGGGTCGGGCCATCGCCGTCGACGCCTTCAAGCGCCTGCACCTCGACTACATGCCGTCGCAGGCCAACTTCATCATGCACCGGATCAAGGGCAGCACCACCGCCTATCAGGCCGAGATGAAAAAGCGCCACGTCCTGGTCGGACGGCTGTTCGACCATACCGATGGCTGGAACCGCCTGACCATCGGCACCCCGGAGGAAATGCGCGCCTTCGTCAAGGTTCTGGACGGCATGCGGCGCGACGGGCTGGTCTGAGCGTCTGACTGCAGCAGAAAAAATCGGAGCCTGGTGCAAGCACCGGCTCCGATTTGCTTTATGGCACTGGTACTATGACGACCGATCCCGTCTTGCGCCGGGAAACGCTGCTCTGCATCCCATTACACGAAGACTTTTCATGAAACCGATCCGTAAAGCCGTATTCCCCGTCGCCGGCATGGGCACCCGTTTTCTGCCCGCCACCAAGGCCAGCCCGAAAGAAATGCTGCCGGTGGTGGACAAGCCCCTGATCCAGTATGCCGTCGAGGAAGCGGTCGCCGCAGGCATTACCGAGCTGGTGTTCATTACCGGGCGCAACAAGCGCGCCATCGAGGACCATTTCGACAAGGCCTACGAGCTGGAAAACGAACTGGAGCTGCGCAACAAGCATGTGCTGCTCGACACGGTGCAGGACATCCTGCCGAAGAATGTATCCTGCGTGTATATCCGCCAGGCCGAAGCGCTGGGGCTCGGTCACGCCGTGCTGTGCGCACGACCGGCGGTCGGCGACGAGCCGTTCGCGGTCATCCTGGCCGACGACCTGATCGACATGCCGAATGGCGCCATGGCAGAAATGATTTCCTGCTACCAGACCACCGGCAGCTCGGTGCTGGGCGTCGAGCGCGTACCGCGCAGCGAAACCGGCTCCTACGGCATCGTCGAAGTACGCGACGAGAACGGCCTGCAGCGCGTGACCAGCATCGTCGAGAAGCCGAAGCCGCAGGATGCGCCGTCCGATCTGGCCGTGGTCGGCCGCTATATCCTGACCCCGGCCATTTTCGACAAGCTGCGGGCGATCAAGCCCGGCGCCGGCGGCGAGATCCAGCTGACCGACGGCATCGACCTGCTGATGCGCGACGAGCCGGTGCACGCACTGGCGCTGAGCGGCGTCCGCTATGACTGCGGCTCCAAGCTCGGCTATCTGAAAGCGACGGTGGATTTCGCACTCAAGCACCCGGAAGTCGGCGCCGCGTTCGACAACTGGCTGGCCGGGCGCAAATAACGCTAGAATCGCGTCCGACCGGCGGGGAACCGTCATCGACCAGGCCGCTTCCTTCGCGAAGCGGCTTCGCCGTTTCCGTTCCCTTGCCCTACCCCATATTGTTCAAGGAACCGATCATGCCCAATGTTGCCGCTGCCCGTGGCTTGCTCAATAGCGCCGACGTGCTGTTCACGGCGGAAGAAGTCAGCGTCGCCGTCGACCGCATGGCGACCGAAATCACCGCGCTGCTGGGCGACGAATACCCGCTGGTGCTGTCCGTGATGGGTGGCGCCGTGGTGTTTACCGGCCAGCTGCTGCCGCGTCTGCAATTCCCGCTCGACTTCGACTATGTGCACGTCAGCCGTTACGGCGACAAGACCCAGGGCGGCGCCATCACCTGGCGCACCGCGCCGAAGGAAGACGTGCGCGACCGGGTGGTGCTGGTGCTGGACGACATCCTCGACGAAGGCGAAACCATGGCCGCCATCCGCGAAAAAGTGATGGAAATGGGTGCCAAGGCGTTCTACAGCGGCGTGTTCGCCAACAAGCTGATCGACAAGCCGAAGCCGATCAAGGCCGATTTTGTCGGTATCGACGTGCCGAACCGCTATGTGTTCGGTTACGGCATGGACGTCCGCGGCGCCTGGCGCAACCTGCCGGCCATTTATGCGCTGAAATAACCGGGGGCACCGACGGCCTGAGTGGCGTCGGTACAGGCCCGACTGATTGCAGCGTTGGCGGTCACGTCAGCGCCCTGGTCGAGCCCGGCCCCTTCCGTCCCCGCCGCCGCGGGGAAACCTCGCTTCGCTCGTCCGTTCTGCGTGGCAGCGCAAGTGATGGTGGGCACCGACGGCCTGAGTGGCGTCGGTACAGGCCCGACTGATTGCAGCTCCCGGAGGGCGACAGCCCTCCGCGGCGGCTGTCATGCCGGGTCGAGCAGGTGTCCCATCCGGGTGCGCTTGGTCTGCAGATAGGCCCGGTTGTCGGCGTGCTGCGGCACGGCGTGCAGCAGCAGTTCGGTCACCGGGATGCCGGCCGCTTCGAGGGCGACCTTCTTGTCCGGGTTGTTGCTCATCAGCCGTACCGATCGCACGCCCAGCAGGCGCAGTATGTCGGCGGCAAAATCGTAGCGTCGCGCGTCGACCGGCAGGCCGAGCGCCACATTGGCCGCCACGGTATCCAGCCCGCTGTCCTGCAGCGCATAGGCCTGGATCTTGTGCCCGATGCCGATCCCGCGCCCTTCCTGGCCGCGCAGGTACAGCAATACACCGCACCCCTGTTCGGCAATGCGCTGCAGCGCCAGATCCAGTTGCTCGCCGCAATCGCAGCGGCGCGAACCGAGCACGTCCCCGGTCAGGCACTCCGAGTGCATCCGCGCCAGCACGCCGTCGCCGGAGGGCGACCCCATGGTCAGCGCAAGGTGTTCGATGCCGCTGCTGCGGTCCCGGAACGCGTGCGCAACGAACTCCCCGTGTGCAGTCGGCAGCCTGGCGCTGCCAACCGCCTCGACCCGCAACGCGCGGGTCCCGGGCGCAACGGCGGAGTCGGGTGGCATCAATGACATGTTGTTTCTTCCTTACTGTAACGCGGCATGCGAGCCGCGCATCATCCATCAGCAACGGGCGTGACGGCAATCCTCCACCGCCCGCGGGGTGGATCGGGTTCCCAGTGTACACGTCGTTTTAGTCGTGATTAGAACGAAAATATCGATCGATATCATCAGACTGGCTGTGCTTTCACGAATTGTATTGCTCAAAATTATATTTTGCACAATACAATTTAACGACCTATGATAAAGGCCATCACATCCCGTGTTTCCCTTCCCGACCTGAACAGGAGTCTCACCATGGCCACCGTTACGCTTCGCGGCACCCCGATCGACGTCACCGGCACGCTGCCGGCCCCGGGCAGCACGGCCCCGGCTTTCACGCTGGTCGGCGCCGATCTGGCCGATGTGCCGTTGAGCCAGTTCGCCGGCAAGCGCAAGATCCTGAACATTTTCCCGAGTGTCGACACCCCGACCTGCGCCATGTCGGTCCGCAAGTTCAATGAAAAAGCGGCCGCACTGAACAACACGGTGGTGCTGTGCATCTCGGCCGACCTGCCGTTCGCGCAGAAACGCTTCTGCGGCGCCGAAGGCATCGACAATGTGGTCACACTGTCGACACTGCGTGGCGGCGAGTTCCTCGCTCACTACGGCGTGCTGCAGTCGTCCGGGCCGCTGGCCAGCCTGGCAGCGCGTGCGGTCGTGGTCCTCGACGAGCATGACAAGGTACTGCATGCCGAACTGGTGGCCGAAATCGGCCAGGAACCGGATTACAGCGCCGCCCTCGCCGTGTTGTAATCCCGTGCCATTCCGGCCGCAGCCCCCGCTGTGGCCGGAACGCCCCAATGAAGAGACCGATGACCGACCCGCTCAGACTGGACCAGCAACTGTGCTTCCCGCTCTACGCCGCCAGCAATCTGCTGACGCGGCGCTACCGTCCGTTGCTGGAAGCGCTCGGGCTGACTTATCCACAGTATCTGGTCATGCTGGTGCTGTGGGAAGACGCGCCCAGAACCGTCGGTGAACTGGGCCGTCTGCTGTATCTGGACAGTGGCACGCTGACGCCGCTGCTGAAACGGCTGGCGGCGCAGGGGCTGATTGCCCGCCAGCGCGCCGAGGAAGACGAGCGGCGGGTGATGATCTCCCTGACAAAGGCCGGCTGGGCGCTGAAGCAGCGCGCCGTGTCGGTTCCGGAGGCCATGCTGTGCCAGCTGTCGATGACGCCGGCGGAGTTCACGACGCTTCGTGCGCAATTGCAGGCGCTACTGGCTACGCTGGCCGCCCCGCCGGGGTGAGCGTGGCCGGCGCTTCTGCTACCCTTCGCGCCTTCTCCGTCATTTGATACTGCCCATGCCCCGTCCCAAAGCCCTGTTTCTTGTCGGCCCGACCGCCAGCGGCAAGACCGGCCTCGCCATCTCGCTGCAGGCACGGTTTCCGCTGGAACTGATCAGCGTCGACTCGGCGCTGATCTACCGGGACATGGATATCGGCACCGCCAAGCCGACCGCCGACGAACTGCGCCAGGCCCCGCATCATCTGATCGACATCCTGTCACCGCTGGACAGCTATTCGGCAGCCCGGTTTGCCAGCGATGCGCGCGCGCTGATGGACGATATCGTCGCGCGCGGCCGCATTCCGCTGCTGGTCGGCGGCACCATGCTGTATTACCGCGCGCTGAGTGCCGGCCTGTCCGACCTGCCGCAGGCTGATGCCGCGATCCGCGCCGAAATCGACCATCAGGCGGCATTGCACGGCTGGCCGGCCATCCACGCCGAACTCGCGGCCGTCGACCCGGTCACGGCCGCACGACTGGCGCCGAACGACAGCCAGCGCCTGCAGCGTGCGCTGGAGGTCTGGCGCATCAGCGGCACGCCGATGTCGGCCTTCCATCAGCAAAGCCAGGGCGAAGCGCTGCCGTACGATGTGCTGAAACTGGCACTGTGGCCGCAGGAGCGCGCCTGGCTGCACGAGCGCATCGAGCGGCGTTTTCAGATGATGCTGGAAGCGGGTTTTCTCGACGAGGTGCGCGCGCTGCGGAGCAAGTATCCGGGCCTGCATGCCGATCTGCCGTCGATCCGCTGCGTCGGCTACCGCCAGGCCTGGTCGCTGCTCGACGGCCAGTGCGACCAGCGCACCTTTGTCGAGCAGGGCGTGGCCGCCACCCGCCAGCTGGCCAAGCGCCAGCTTACCTGGATGCGCTCGATGCCCGACCTGCTCCGGCTGGATTGCCAGCAGCCGCTGCTCGAACCGGCCAGCGCGGCGGTCGCCCGCTTCCTCGCAGAATGAACAACGCCCCGGCCGCGAAGTCGCGGCCGGGGCGTTTGCGCCATCCCGCAGATCAGCGCTGCTGGGCGCGCAGGCGTTCGAGTACGGCGTAGATCGGGTTCAGCATCGCCTCGCCGAGGCGCAGGCTGCGCTGACCGTTCCAGCCATAATCGTCATCCGGCAGGTTGGCGTTGTCCTTGAACGGCATTTCCAGCGTATAGGCCAGGCAGTCGAAAGTATGGCCGACCCAGGCTGTCGCCATCGACAGATTGGCTTCGCCCGGCTTGTCCTTGTCGTAGCCCTGCTCGTCCTGGAAGTCCGGGCTGGCCAGTTCCAGATGGTGCTTGAAGGCGGATTCCAGCTCGGCGATGCGCTCGCTGTAGCCCGGCACGCCCTCGGTGCCGGCGACGAACACGTACGGTATCGCCTCGTCACCATGGATGTCGAGGAACAGGTCGACGCCGGTTTCGCGCATCTTGGCCTGTACGCAGTACACCTCGGGGCTGCGTTCCAGGCTGGGCGACAGCCACTCGCGATTCAGGTTGGCACCGGCGGCATTGGTGCGCAGGTTGCCGCGCACCGAGCCGTCCGGGTTCATGTTCGGAACGATGTAGAAGGTGGCATGTTCGAGCAGGATGCGCGAAATCGGGTCCTGCCAGTCGAGCAGACGGCGCAGCAGGCCTTCGGCAAACCATTCGGCCATGGTTTCGCCCGGGTGCTGGCGGGCGATGACCCAGATCTTCAGGTCGGACGACACCTCATGCCCGACCGTCAGCAGGTTGATGTCGCGGCCATCAATGGTGGTGCCGAGGTCGGTAACCTGGCAGAGGCCGGAACCCTGCGCCTCGCCGATCAGGTCGAGGTGGCGTTCCCAGCCATACGGCTCGAAGTAGGCGTAGTACACGCTGTTGGCCAGCGGTGTGTGCTCGACGGTCATGATGTTGCCGTCGTAGCTGGCCGGCACGCGGAACCAGTTGACGCGGTCGTACGACGCGCACAGGTTGTAGTCTTCCCAGCCGGCCGGATAGGCGGTTTCCCCGGTATTGAGGAAGCGCATCACACAGGGCTGGTAGGCCGCACCCTGCAGACGAAAGTGGAACCACTGAGTGAATTCCGATGCATTGTCGGCGCGAATCTTGAGCTGAATATCGTCAAAGCGCTCCGCGCTGACGACTTCGATACTGCCGGAGTCGAACTGTGTGCTGATTTTCATGGCGTCGTGCGATAGGTCGGCTGGAAGACTGAAGCCGTCATTGTAGCCCTGCCGGCACGCAACCAAAACCCTGAGAGCCGACAAGGAATTGCCCCGGCCGGCCGGCAGGGGCAATTCTTCAATGCGGTGAGGCGTTAACTGCCGTCAGGCGGTCAGACCTGGCTGCTGGTCGCCTTCTTGGCATTGCTCTTGACGGCGTCGGCGGTCGCGGTGGTCGCTGCCTTGACGCTGGAACCGGCAAAATCGGAAACCTGCTGCGCGGCCTTGGTCAGGCTGTTGACGGCGGCGGCCGAGGCGGCGATGCCGGACTTGACGGCATTGATGGCGCTGTCACTGCCGGCCGGGGCGTTCTTGGCCAGCGTGTCGATGGTGCTGATCAGCGACTTGTTGTACTGACCGATCTGTTCTTCGGTCAGGCGGGCGACTTCGGTCTGGACTTCCGACACCACTTCGTACAGGTTGCGCGAGTGGTTGACCACCTGCTCGACGGCCGATGCCGTCACCTTGTTCAGTTGCTGGGCAGCCTGCTGCGGGTCGGTGGTCTGGCTCAGTTCGCGAACCAGCTTGCCGTTTTCTTCCAGCGACTGGCGCGAAGCATCCAGTTGCAGACGAACGATGCGTTCGACGCCGGCCAGCGAGATATGAGCGAGGCGCAGCAGCGATTCAAACTGGTTGAAATGGGCTTTGCTGAGTTCTTCCTGATTGAACATTTACATTTCTCCTAATGTAGAGTGCGCGTAAAGGGGGGGCGGCACTCAATTGTGCTCTGCAACATGCAGGGGAATTCTAGAAGTCGAATTTGGCATAGTCAACAAATCAGATTGTTGGACATCAATAATTATCTTTTTATGATGAAGAACTTGCGCTCCGCCCCCTCCGGCGGAGATTTCTGTTTCATTCATCCGCAATGCGAAAAAAATATCTCGTCGGATGGCGCATCGCGGCAAAAACCTACCGCCAACGTGGTCGCGCCGCTATGATGGCGTCGGACGAGACAACGAGCGCCTGTCCCAGCCGCCGGGCAAGGCGACAAAAACCCAATAACAGCCGGAGATAAACCATGAGCAGCGAGAAACGGGTTATCAAGAAGTACCCGAACCGCCGTCTGTACGACACCGCGACCAGTTCCTACATCACGCTCGAGGACGTCAAGCAACTGGTTGTCGAGAACGTTGACGTGCAGGTGATCGACGCCAAGTCCCAGGACGACATCACCCGCAGTGTGCTGCTGCAGATCATCCTCGAAGAGGAATCGTCCGGCGCGCCGCTGTTCACCTACGATGTGCTGACCCGGCTGATCCGTTTCTACGGCAACGCGATGCAGGGGCTGATGGGCGGTTACCTGGAAAAGAACCTGGAGCTGTTCTCGCAGATGCAGGGCAAGCTGCAGGACCAGACCCGGCAGATGATGAGCGACAGCCCGATGACGCAGAGCAAGAACCTGTGGGCCGATTTCATGAAGTTCCAGGGCCCGGCGGCGCAGAACATGATGACCAATTATCTGGAACAGAGCACCAATCTGTTCGTCGAAATGCAGAACCAGATGCAGGAACGCACCAAGCAGCTGTTCACCGGTTTCAGCTTCCCGGCCTACCCGGCCGATGGCGACAAGCCGGCCGAGGGAGCACCGGCCGATACCCGGCCCGACAGCGGCAGCAAGGAAAGCAGCAAGTAGCCCGTCCTCGACGCGAAACGGACCGGGCCGGAAAGGCCCGATGCCGCACAGACCGGCAGGACATCACCCCTCGATGCAGGGGTTTTTCTTCGCCTGCGTCACCACGACCGGATAATGGATTGCACGCAGTCAAAAACAATGACACTGTTATCAAATGACCCAGCAAGACTTGTATAATTTGTTGCTTGATCCATCGTTATCACTCGAGGTGACCACCATCGACGCCCAGCGCACCATCGGCAAGATAGTCACGCCGGAACTGCTCACCTGTCGACCGGAAACCACCATCGCCGAAGCGGCCAGACGCATGCGCGAAGCGGTCTGCGGATCCATCCTGGTGACGAACGAAAATGGTGAAGCGGTCGGCATCTGGACGGAAGCCGATGTACTGCGCCTCGACCTGCTGGATCCCCATGCCCTGTCCCACCCGATCTCGTCGGTCATGTCGAGCCCGGTCAAGACCCTGCCGCACAACATCACCTTCAGCGAAGCCGCCGTCTACTTCCGTCATCACAATATCCGCCACTATCTGGTGATCGACGATGACAACCGCTACCGCGGCGTGCTGTCGCAAACCGACGTGGTACTGAACCAGGGAGCCGAGTTCTTTCTGCAGCTGAAAGAAATCGGCACCATCCCGCTGCGCCCGCCGCTGCGGGTCGCCCATTCCCTGCCACTGGCCGAAGTGGCCAGGCAGATGCGCCAGGAGCGCCAGGACGCGGTGATCGTCGACTACGACGATGGCGGCGAGCCGGGCATCCTGACCCAGCGTGACGTGCTCCGGCTGGTGATCAAGGAACAGGCACAGACCGCCGCCGGCGAGCTGGCCAGCCGCCCGCTGCAGACCCTCCGCCAGCACACCAGCCTGTACTCGGCACGCAAGATGATGTCCGAGCACCGGGTTCGCCACCTCGGCGTCCTCGACGACAACGAGCAACTGCGCGGACTGGTCGGTTTTGCCGACATCCTGGCGCAGATCGAACACGAATACATGCAGGAGCTGCACTCGGCGCTGAAGGAACGCGACGAAGCGCTGAATGCCTCGCGCCAGAACCAGCGCCTTGCGCACAAGGTGTTCGAGTCGACGCTGGAAGGCATCCTGATCACCAACGCCGCCGGCATCATCGAGTCGGTCAACCCGGCCTTTTCCCGCATTACCGGCTGGACCCAGGACGATGTGGTCGGCAAGACGCCGAAGGTGCTCAGTTCCGGCCGGCAATCGGACTCGTTCTATCGTCACATGTGGACCAGCCTGCAGGAAAACGGCTTCTGGCAGGGCGAGATCGTCAACCGCCGCAAGGATGGCAGGAATTACCACGAGCACCTGACCATCACCGGCATCAGCAACGAACAGGGTGTCTACACCCATTTTGCCGGCATTTTCACCGACATTACCCAGCGCAAGCTGAATGAAGAACGGCTGCACTACCTGGCCAACCACGACTCGCTGACCGGGCTGCCGAACCGCACGCTGTTCATGGAACGGCTCAGTGCCTCGATCACCAGCACCCGGCGCAACCAGAAGCAGATGGCGCTGATGTTTCTCGACCTGGACCGGTTCAAGATCATCAACGACACCCTCGGCCACCAGGCGGGTGACCGCCTGCTGTGCGCCGTGGCCGAGCGGCTGACCGCCACGCTGCGCGAGAGCGACACCGTCGCCCGGCTCGGCGGTGACGAATTCACCGTCATTGTCGAGGACGTGCAGGACGTGCGCCATGTTGCCCGGGTCGCCCAGAAACTGGTCGACGCACTGATCAGTCCGCTGGAGCTGGAAAACCAGGAAATTTTCGCCACCACGTCGATCGGCATCGCCATCTATCCCAGCGACGGCGAAGACGCCGACGTGCTGCTGATGAACGCCGATACCGCGATGTACCGGGCCAAGGAAAGCGGCAAGAACACTTTCGAGTTCTTTACCACCGACATGAACGCGGAGACGGTATCGCGCATGCAGATAGAGTCCGGTCTGCACCGCGCGATCGAGCGGCAGGAACTCAGCCTGTTCTACCAGCCCAAATACCGGCTCGATACCGAGACGCTGTGCGGCATGGAAGTCCTGCTGCGCTGGAACAATGCCGAACTGGGTGCCGTGCCGCCGACCCGTTTCATTCCGGTGGCCGAAGACAGCAACCAGATTCTGGCCATCGGCGAATGGGTACTGGCCAATGCCTGCCAGCAGGCGCAGACCTGGCTGGCGCAAGGCCTGCTGCCCGGCCCGATCGCGGTCAACCTGTCCGGCAAGCAGATCCGCCAGCCGAATATCGTCGAGACAGTGCGCAATATCCTCGAAACCAGCAACCTGCCCGCCTCGTGGCTCGAACTCGAGATCACCGAATCGGTGGCCATGGACAATACCCATGAAGTGGGACGCACGCTGGCCAGCCTGAAAGCGCTGGGGGTACGGCTCGCCATCGACGATTTCGGTACCGGCTACTCGTCGCTTGCCTACCTGAAACGGCTGCCAATCGACGTACTGAAGATCGACCGCGCCTTTATCCAGAACCTGCACGAGGACCCGGACGACGCGGCCATCGTCGTCGCCATCACGTCAATGGCGCACACGCTCGGTCTGGAGCCGATCGCCGAAGGCATCGAGCACGAGGAGCAGTTCCGTTTCCTGCGCGAGAACGGCTGCACCTACGGTCAGGGTTTCCTGTTCAGCCGGCCGGTCCCGGTGCAGGAGATGGACGATCTGCTGGTCGAGAGCCAGGCGCTGCGCGCCTGGGGCAACCCGGATGCACCGCACCACCACCACGGTTAAGCGCTGCCAATGAAAACAGCCGGTGTTGTCGACAACACCGGCTGTTTTTTCGCCTGGCAATTACGCTTGCGGTTCGAGCTTTTCCAGCCCGCGCAGGTACGGCCGCAGCGCGACCGGCACCGTGACCGATCCGTCGGCGTTCTGGTAGTTTTCCAGCACCGCGACCAGCGTCCGGCCAACGGCCAGGCCGGAACCGTTCAGCGTGTGCACGAACTGGTTCTTGCCGTTCTCGTCCTTGAACCGGGTCTGCATGCGACGCGCCTGGAAATCCCACATGTTCGAGCAGCTGGAGATTTCGCGGTAGGTGTTCTGCGCCGGCAGCCACACTTCGATGTCATAGGTCTTGCAGCTGCTGAAACCGGTGTCGCCGGTGCACAGCGTGATGACGCGGTACGGCAGTTCCAGCGCCTTGAGAATCTCCTCGGCGTGACCGGTCAGCTGCTCCAGCGCCTGCATCGAGGTTTCCGGGCGGACGATCTGCACCATCTCGACCTTGTCGAACTGGTGCTGACGGATCATGCCGCGCGTATCGCGGCCATAGCTGCCGGCCTCGCTGCGGAAACACGGCGTATGGGCGGCAAAGCGCAGCGGCAGGTCCGAGGCCTTCAGCAGGTCGCCACGGACCATATTGGTCACCGGCACTTCGGCGGTCGGGATCAGGTAGAAGTTTTCATCGCCGCGCGGAATGCGGAACAGGTCTTCCTCGAACTTCGGCAACTGGCCGGTGCCCTGCAGACTGTCGGCATTGACCATGTACGGCGTGTAGACCTCGGTATAGCCATGGCGTTCGGTATGCGTGTCCAGCATGAACTGGGCCAGCGCCCGGTGCAGCCGGGCCATCTGTCCCTTCAGCACGGCAAAGCGCGCGCCGGACAGCTTGGCGGCGGTCTCGAAGTCGAGGCCGAGCGCCGCGCCGACGTCGACATGGTCCTTGACCTCGAAGTCGAAGGTGCGCGGCACGCCGACCCGGCGCATCTCGACGTTCTCGCTTTCGTCGCGGCCGACCGGCACCGAGGCATCCGGCAGGTTGGGGATGCCGAGCAGCAGGGTCTGCAGCTTGCCCTGCAGCGCTTCCAGCGCTGTTTCATTCGCCTTGAGCTCGTCGCCCAGCCCGGCCACTTCGGCCAGCACGGCGCTGGCGTCGGCGCCATTGCGCTTGGCTTCGCCGACCTGCTTGGACAGCGCGTTGCGGCGCGCCTGCAGATCCTGGGTGCGGGTCTGCAGCGACTTGCGCTCGTTTTCCAGCGCGGTGAAGGCGGCGGCGTCGAATTCGAAACCGCGCGTCGCCAGCCGCGCGGCCACGTCGTCGGTGTTGTTTCGGAGTAACTGGATATCGAGCATGAGAATCGGATCCGGATAGGGGGCACACGCCCCAATGGGTTTCAAATGTCTGGTGCGGACCCACGGCGGCCCGCCACGCGGGCGCCATCGGGGAAAAACATCCGACCGGTTTTCGGTCGTTCAGGGGGAATTCTAACAGGACGCGGGCGTTGCAGCCGCTCAGTGCGCGGCCAGCGCCTTGCGCGCGGCACGGCGGCGCTCGGCGGCGGCCCAGCGTGCGCGCTCCTCGTCGTTGTCCGGCGTGAACGGTTCGATGGTGACCGGATGGCCATCGGCATCGACTGCAACCATGCTGAAATAACAGCTGTTGGTATGGCGCACCACCCGGCTGTGGATATTCTCGGCCACGACCTTGATGCCGATTTCCATCGACGTGCGGCCGACGAAATTCACCGAGGCCAGAAACGACACCAGCTCACCAACATGGATCGGCTGCTTGAACGTCACCTGGTCAACCGACAGCGTCACCACATACTGCCCGGCATAACGCGCCGAGCAGGCGTAAGCGACCTGGTCGAGCAGCTTCAGGATCGTGCCGCCATGCACATTGCCGGAAAAATTGGCCATGTCCGGCGTCATCAGCACGGTCATCGAGAGTTTGCGGTTGTCTTCGTTCATGTTCGGCGCCAGGAGGGAGAATCAGGGCAGTCTGCCCGTTTTCTGCCGTTTGCCCAATACCGCCGTCAGGCGACAGGGGTTCTCGCCCGCAGCTGACGCTTCAGCCGGCGCTCGTTGAACATGGTCACCGCTGCCAGCACCGCCAGTGCGCAGGCGATCAGCCCCATGCCGATGGACTCGGCAAAATCGGGCACCTCACCGAGCTGCAGCCAGGCCAGGAACACCGCCACACCGGGAATGGCCAGGATGTTCAGGCTGGCCGTCCCGGCTGACAGCCGGCCCAGCAGCAGCGCCCACACCAGCCAGCCCAGGCCGCCGCCCAGCACGCCAAGGAACAGCAGCGCCATCAGCAGCGGCATGCCCCAGTCGACCGGCCGGTTCGGCACCAGCAGCCACAGCACGACCAGCGGCAGCGTGCCCCATACCATCTGCCAGAAGGTCAGATTGATCGGATCGGCGCCCGGATGGCGGGCGCGGAAGCGCTTGAGCAGGATCACGCTGACCGCCCAGCTCATGCCGGCGGCTATCGCCAGCCAGTTGGACACGCTGTCCGCCTCCAGTGCCCATGGCTCGAGAATGCAGATCAGCCCGGACAGCGCCAGCATGACCCCGATCCACTGCAGCCCCCGCACCTGCTCGCCAAGGAACACCCGGGCGAACAGCAGGGTCCAGAACGGCATGGTGTAGCACAGCACCGACACCTTGCCGGCGCCGCCGGCCAGCAGCGCCAGGTTGGACAGTGCATAGAAACCGGTGTTCTGGGTCAGGCCGATGGCCAGCATGTCGCGAAATGGTGGAGGCGTCAGCGAACGTCGCGTCAGCAGCAGGACCACCAGCAGCGAGGCCAGCGCAAACAGCGAACGCCCGACGGCCAGCCCCATCGGGCTGATATGCATCAGCCCGGTCTTGGTCATGATCCACGAGTAGCCCCACACCAGCCACAGCCCGAGCAGCAGGGCCAGCTGGGCGGCGCGGCCCGACAGGATGCCGTTCATGACCGTCCTCCGGCATGACAATGACGGGGAACAGGACAGAACGGGCACGGCGGAGTCGGTGGCATTTGCAGGGCAACAGGATAGCGAACGGCCTGCAACGCAGCAGGCCGTTCGTTCGTGAATGGAGGGGGACCGGCACAGGCTACGCCGTCGCCCGGGCCAGCGTCAACGCCGGTTCAGTCGAGTTGTGACGTGCAGCAAGGGCAGCGGGTCGCCTTCAGCGGCACGGCGGACAGGCAGTATCTGCATTCCTTGGTCGTCGGCGCTTCCGCTGCCGGCCCGGCCTGTTCGCGCTTCAGCTTGTTCAGTGCCTTGACCAGCATGAACACGGCAAAGGCCACGATGGTGAAGCTGACCACCGCATTGATGAACAACCCGGCGTTCAGCGTGACGGCACCGGCGGCCTTGGCGGCAGCAACGCTGGCATACGGCCCCGGCGTGGCGCCTTCCTTCAGCGTGATGAACAGGTTGGCAAAATCGACCTTGCCGACCAGCAGGCCGATCGGCGGCATGATCACATCGTCGACCAGCGACTTGACGATGGAACCGAACGCACCACCGATCACCACACCGACGGCCAGGTCGATGACATTGCCACGCATGGCAAATTCCTTGAATTCCTTCAGCATCCCTGATTCCCGTATCTGTTTGATGTCGTGTTTTTAGCAGACCAGTGACATGGTACGTCAATTCAGAAAAACTGAATGAAACACTCAGAACATACCACTATGAACTTGCGCTGCAGCTCGTAGAATCCTGACTGTCAACCGAATCCCCCGAGGAGAAACGATCATGAACGTCCTGAAGATCACCAGCAGTGCCCGCGGCCAGGTCAGCGAATCCACCCGTCTTGCCGACAATTACATCACTGCCCTGCGCGCCGTGCAGCCGGAGCTGAAGGTCGTCACCCGCGATCTCGCCACCGACGCCCTGCCGCACATCGATGGCAACGTGCTGGGTGCCTTCTTCACACCGGCTGAACAACGCACGGCGGAACAGCAGGCGCTGATCGCCCGTTCGGATGCACTGGTCGCCGAACTCCAGGCCGCTGACGCCATCGTGCTGGCGGTGCCGATGTACAACTTCGGCATTCCGTCGACGCTGAAGGCGTATTTCGACTGGATCGCCCGTGCCGGCGTAACCTTCAAGTACACCCCGACCGGCCCGGTCGGCCTGCTCGCCGACAAGCCGGTGACCGTGTTCGCGGCCCGTGGCGGCCTGTATCAGGGCACGCCGCACGACACCCAGACCGGCTACCTGAAGGATTTCCTCGGCTTTATCGGTCTGAAGTCGGTGGAATTCGTTTACGCCGAAGGCCTGAACATGGGTGACGAGCTGCGCGCCAAGGCCGAAGCCGAAGCCGCCAGCCGCATTGCCGAGCTGGTTGCCGACTGATACCGCCGCGCCCGGCCAGTCAGAACCCTGCCGATCGGCAGGGTTTTTCATTTTTCGCTCCCGCCCGGATCGCATATATAAATTTAATATATGAAGATGATTTAATATAATTTCTTCATCTGAGTCTGGTGGCAGTAGGATGAGCGCCATGACATCCCGATGCCGTCCCGCCGCAGATCACGACGATGGCCGGCACGCAGGCATGTCAACCCGCACAACACCTGTTTCCGGGCTACGGCTACCGCCGTGAGCCCAGCCGCTCAAGGGGATTTGAAGATGAAAAGCCGCATTCTGCTGCTGGCCGCTGCACTGGCCGCGCTGGCCGGGCATGCCCAGGCCGACAAACTCGACGACATCAAGAAGGCCGGTGTGCTGAAGGTTGGCGTGTTCGACAGCAACCCGCCGTTCGGTTCCATTGATGCCAAGACCCGCCAGATCGTCGGCCTCGATGTCGACGTCGCCCAGGCCCTGGCGCAAAAGCTCGGCGTCAAGCTGGAGCTGCGCCCGACCAACCCGGCCAACCGCATTCCGCTGCTGACGTCGAACAAGGTCGACCTGATCGCCGCCAACTTCACCATTACCGACGAGCGCAGCAAGCAGGTCGACTTCAGCATCCCGTACTTTGCCACCGGCCAGAAGTTCATCGCCAGGAAGGGCGTGCTGAAGCAGCCCGACGATATCAAGAAGGTCCGCGTCGGCGCCGACAAGGGCACGGTGCAGGAAATCACCCTGCGGGAAAAGTACCCGACGGTGAAGGTGGTTTCGTATGACGACACCCCGCTGGCCTTCGCCGCCCTGCGCCAGGGCAATGTCCAGGCCATCACCCAGGATGACGCCAAGCTGATCGGCCTGCTGGCCAATACGCCGGCACAGATCAAGTCGCAGTTCGAGGTGTCGCCGTTCGCGCTGACCCGCGAATACCAGGGCATCGGCATCCCGAAGGGCGAAGACCGTCTGGTCAAGGTCGTCAACGATACGCTGCTCGATCTGGAAAAATCCGGCAAGGCGACGAAGATCTACGACAAGTGGTTCGGCCCGAAAAGCCCGGCCTACCTGCCGCGCGGCGACTTCAAGATCGGCAGCAAGGTCTGATCGCCAGTCCCCGGCCTGCTGAAACGCAGCCCGGTCGACTGCCCTCACCCGTTCCGTCCCGACTGGCCGACATGGCCGGTCGGGCTTTTTTGCTTGGTACTCTGCGGTTTTTCCATCATGCAATCGTCCCTGCTTCATATCGACTGGCTGGAACCCCATTACTTCGGCTGGCTGGCCCAGGGCGTCGCCGTCACCCTGTGGCTGTCGCTGCTGGTGGTCATCGCCGCCACCGCACTCGGCCTGGTGCTCGCCGCGCTGCGCGCCAGCCCGCTGTGGCTGCTGCGGCTGCCTGCCATCGCCTGGCTGACCCTGTTCCGCAATACCCCGCTGCTGGTGCAACTGCTGTTCTGGTATTTCGGTGCCGCCAGCCTGCTGCCGGAAGCGGCAATGAACTGGCTCAACAGCCCGCATGTGCTGGCGCAACTGGGCACGCTGTCGCTGGGCTGGCCATCGTTCGAATTTCTCGCCGGTCTGCTCGGCCTGACGCTGTATTCGTCAGCGTTCATCGCCGAGGAACTCCGCGCCGGCATCCGCGGCGTGGCGCGCGGCCAGTTCGAGGCCGCCACCGCGCAGGGCCTGAAACCGTGGCAGGTATGGCGCTTCGTCATCCTGCCGCAGGCGCTGCGCATCGCCCAGCCGCCGCTGTTCGGCCAGTACATGAATGTGGTGAAAAACAGCTCGCTGACCATGGCCATCGGTCTGGCCGAGCTGTCGTACGCGTCGCGCCAGGTCGAAACCGAAACGCTGAAGACCTTCCAGGCCTTCGGTGTGGCGACGCTGTTCTACATCGGCATCATCGCCGTGCTTGAGGTGCTGTCGCGCGAGCTGCGCAACCGCAACCGTCGCCTGACCGGAGAACTGCGATGAACTGGGCCGTGATTGGCGATCACTTCGACTATCTGCTGTGGGGCAATTTCCCGGATGGCCCGCTGGGCGGCATGGCGCTGACCCTGCTGCTCAGCGCGTATGCCGGGGTGGCGGCATCGCTGCTCGGCATCGCCGGCGGCATTGTGCTGGCCATGAGCCGGGGCGGCCTCAATGTGCTGATCAGCACCATCATCGGCTTCTTCCGCGCCATTCCGGTGCTGATGCTGATTTTCTGGGTGTATTTCCTGCTGCCGATCGTGTTCGGCCTCGACGTGCCGGAAATCGGCACCGTGGTGTGCGCGCTGGCACTGATCGGCGGCGCCTATCTCGCCCATGGCGTGCAGGCCGGCATCCATGCCATCCCGCGCGGCCAGTGGGAAGCCGGTCAGTCGTCCGGGCTGACCCGCTGGCAGGTGCTGCGGCTGATCGTGCTGCCGCAGGCGCTGCGCATGATGCTGCCGTCGTTCGTCAACCAGTGGATCTCGCTGATCAAGGATACGTCGCTGGCCTATATCGTCGGCGTCAGCGAGCTGACCTATGTCGCCACCCAGGTCAACAACCAGCTGATGGTCTACCCGCTGGAGATTTTCCTGTGCGTCGGGCTGATGTATTTCGTACTGTGCACGGCACTGGATCTGGCCGCCGCCCGGCTGGGCCGTCGCAGCGCCATCTGAGTTGTCCACAGCGGCCGGCAGGCTGTGGACATCCCCAATCCAGGTGGATTCCCCTGTCGGCAAGCTGTGGACAACTCAGACAAGTCGCTGTTTCATAACGCCATCGATCCGGCGGTGCAAAATTTAGGCAACAAGCTTGCCGGGATTCATCACGCCGTTGGGATCGAATGCGGCCTTGACCCGCCGCATCAGCGCAATCTCGGCCTCGCTGCGGCTGATGTCCAGGTACTGCCGTTTCAGCAGCCCGACGCCATGCTCGGCCGACATGCTGCCCCGGTAACGCTGCAGCAGCCCGAATACCCGGGTATTGACCTGCTCGCAGGCGGACTTGAACGCGGCAATGTCCATGTCCAGCGGGCGCAGCACATTGATGTGCAGGTTGCCGTCACCGATATGACCGAACCAGACCACCTCGAAATCCGGGTACTCCCGGGCCAGCAGCGCATCGAGTTCAGCCACGAACGCCGGCACCTGCGACGGGCGCACGGCAATGTCGTTCTTGTACGGCGTGCGCGGCGTGATCGACTCGCTGATGTCCTCACGCAGGCGCCACAGCTGTGCGGCCTGGGTTTCCGACTGCGCCAGCACGCCATCGGTGACGAAACCGTTTTCCAGCAGTGACTCGAATGCGTCCAGTGCCATGGTTTCCGCACTGTCGGCAATCCGCTCGAACTCCAGCACCACGTAGTAGTTCTCGCGCTCGGCAAACGGGCTGGCCACCAGCCCGCGTGCCTCGACATGACGCAGCGCCTGGTCGGAGAAAAACTCGAATGCGGACAGGTCGATATCGCGACGGAACCGGTTGAAGACCTCCATCACATCGCTGAGCTGCGGTACGGCCAGCAGCATCACCGCCAGCTCCTTTGGCCGCCGCGCCAGCTTCAGCGTGGCATCGACGACAAAGCCCAGTGTGCCTTCACTGCCGACGAACAGATGGCGGAAGTCATAGCCGGTATTGTTCTTTTCCAGTCCGTGGTTCAGTTCCAGCACTTCACCGGCACCGGTGACCACGGTCAGTCCGGCGACCCAGTCGCGGAACATGCCGTAGCGCACCACCTTGATGCCGCCGGCATTGGTGGCGATATTGCCGCCGATCCGGCTCGAACCGCGCGAGGCGAAATCGACCGGGAAGTAAAGCTCCCGTTCCAGCGCGTGCTGCTGCAGCACCTCGGTCACCATGCCGGCCTCGACCGTGATCAGCCGGTCGGTCTGGTTGAAATCGAGCAGCCGGTCCATCTTTTCCATCGAGACCACCACCTCGCCCGCCGTGGCGCATGCGCCGCCGGACAGGCCGGTCCGGCCGCCGGACGGCACCAGGGCCAGCCGGTCGCGATTGGCCAGTTTCACCAGCTCAACCAGTTCGTCACGCGAGGTCGGAAACACCACCGCCGATGCGGCCGGCTCGGTATAGCGGGTCCAGTCCCGGCCGTATTCGGTCAGGGTATCGGCATCGGTCCGGCATCGGTCGCCAAACAGGGCGGTCAGGGCGGCAGGGGCAGTCATGGCGAAGCTCGCTGAGGGTGAAGGGTTTGGCTGGTGATCATGGCACGGGACGCGCGTGGAGAAAACGCCCAAACAAACAGACCCTGCCTTGTGGCAGGGTCTGTTCGATCGGCTTACACGGTCAACCTGCCTTGCGGCGGGTCCGTGAGCGCGGCGGCTTGGCTGCCGGCTCGGCCGGTGCGGCATCGGCTGGCGGCGTGGCCGGTTGGGCCGTACGCGTGCGCGGCGCCCGTGCAGGCCTGGCTGGCGGCGTCTCCGTCGCCGGAGCGGCGGCAGGCGGCGTGACCGGCTTGCGACTGCGTGGCGCCGGCTTTGCGGCGTCGGCAGCGGCGGGCGTTTCCGGACGGGCAGGCTCGCCCGTCGGCGGCACCACCGGGGCCGACAGCAAGGCGGCACGCTGTCCGGTACCGCCACGCTTGGCACGGGTAGCGGCCGGTGCGGCGTCTGCTGCCCTGGTCCTGACCGGCGCTGCGGCCGGCGTGGCCTTGACTGCTGGCTTGGCAACAGCCGGCTTCGGCGTGACCGGTGCCGGCGCGGGCTTCGCCGCTGGCGTGGCCTGCCGGGCCGGTCTGGTCGCGGGAGCTGGCGCAGCCTTGGCCGGTGTCACTGGCGCAGCCTTGGCCTGAGTCACCGGCGCAGCCTTGGCGGGGGCCGGTGGCACCGGAGCGGGCCTGGACACGGGGGCCGGTTTCGCCGCCATCTGTTTCTGCTTGCCCTGGCGCTCACGCCCAGGCTTGCCGGTAGCGGGCTCACGCACGACGACCGGCGCAGCCTTGGCCGGCGGCGTGTCACCCCTGGACGGCTTGCCGTTGCCGTTTCCATTGCCGTTGCGTTCCTGGGGTGCCAGCACGAAGTCGATCTGCGCACTTTCCAGATCGGCACGCGCCACCTTCACCGTGATCGGATCGCCGAGCGCATAGCGCACGCCGCTCTTCTCGCCGACGATGGACTGGATGTCCTGCCGGTAGTGGAAGTAATCACGCCCCAGTTCGGAGATGTGCAGCAGGCCTTCGACGTAAACGTCCTTCAGCAGCACGAAGATGCCGAACGCGGTCACCGCGCTGATGGTGCCGGTAAACACGCTGCCGACCTTGTCGCGCATGTAGTAGCACTTCAGCCAGCTCTCGACGTCGCGGGTCGCCTCGTCGGCACGCCGCTCGGTGGTCGAGCAATGCTGGCCGAGAATCGCCCACTTCTGCACCGGCTTGTACTTCTTGTCCTGCAGCACGGCCTTGATCGAACGATGAACCAGCAGGTCGGGGTAACGACGGATCGGGCTGGTGAAGTGGGTATAGGCCTCGAATGCCAGACCGAAGTGACCCAGGTTGTCCGGCGTATAGACCGCCTGCTGCAGGCTGCGCAGCAGCATGGTCTGCAGCACCGGGCTGTCCGGGCGTCCCTTGATCTGTTCGGCCAGCAGCGCATAGTCCTTGGCGCCCGGCTTGTCGCCGCCGCCCAGGCTCAGCCCGGACAGGCGCAGGAAGTTGCGCAGGTTCTCCAGCTTCTCCGGCGTCGGCCCTTCATGCACGCGGTACAGGCACGGCTGCTTGTGCTTGAGCAGGAAGTCGGCCGAGCAGACGTTGGCCGCCAGCATGCATTCCTCGATCAGCTTGTGCGCCTCGTTGCGGACTACCGGCACGATGCGGTCGATCTTGCCGTCATCGTTGAACACCATCTGCGTCTCGACCGTGTCAAAGTCGATCGCGCCGCGCTGCGCACGCGTATCACGGAATGCCTGGAACAGGGCATACAGCGTATCGATCTGCTTTTTCAGCGGATGCTCGACACCGCTTTCGATCCAGTCCCAGACCTGGTTGTAGGTCAGGCGGGCCTTGGACTGCATGACTGCCGGATAGAACTGGTAGCGCTTGACCTCGCCCTTCGGCGTTACCTGCATGTCGCACACCATGCACAGGCGCTCGACATCCGGGTTCAGCGAGCAGATGCCGTTGCTGAGCGCTTCCGGCAGCATCGGAATCACCCGGCGCGGGAAATAGACCGAGTTGCCGCGCTCATAGGCGGACACGTCCAGCGCATCGCCGGGCTCGACATAGTGGCTGACGTCGGCAATCGCCACGATCAGCCGCCAGCCCTTGCCGGCCTTCTCTGCATAGACCGCATCGTCGAAGTCGCGTGCGGTTTCCCCGTCGATGGTTACCAGCGGCAGGTCACGCAGGTCGACCCGGTCCTTGTGGTCTTTTTTGCGGACTTTCTTCGGCGTGTCCTTGGCCTGGGCCACGGCCTCATCGGGGAAGCGATACGGCAGCGCATGCTTGCGCAGCGCAATCTCGATCTCCATGCCCGGGTCGGCATAGTTGCCGAGGATCTCGCGCACGCGGCCGATCGGCTGCGCGTAGCGGGTCGGCGGCACCACGATCTCGGCCACCACCACCTGGCCCGGCTCGGCGCCGGCATCGCCATCCTGCTCGATCAGCAGGTCCTGGTTGATGCGCCGGTCCTCGGGCACGACCAGCAGCACGCCGCGTTCGCGGTGCAGGCGGCCGACCAGGGTGGTGTTCACCCGGTCGATCACTTCGACGATGGTGCCCTCGCGGCGGCCACGACGGTCGGTCCCGCTCTCGCGCACCATGACCCGGTCGCCATGCAGCGCCTTGCGCATCTCGCGTTCCGACAGGAACAGGTCGGAACCGCCATCTTCGGGCCGGGCAAAACCGAAGCCGTCACGATGGCCGATCAGCGTCGCCCGGATCAGATCCAGCTTGTCCGCAATGCAGACCGCGCCCTTGCGATTGACGACAACTTCGCCTTCGCGCTCCATCGCACGCAGGCGACGGGTGAAGAATGTCCATTCATCGTCACGAATATCGAGCAGACGCCCCAATTCTTCTGCAGTCATGGGCGCCCCCTCTTTCTGGAGGATTTCGAGCAAAAACTCCCTACTGGGCAACGGGTTATCGTACTTCTGCTTTTCCCGATCCAGGTGCGGATCCTGCTCGCGCAGTGATGATTTGATAATTTTTTTCTTTCGTACCATTGACAGCCTCTGAGAGGTGCTTATAATTCGCGTCTCATTCGGAGCGACACCAAGTCGCAAAGAAGCGCGGGCCCAGGTGGCGGAATTGGTAGACGCACTAGGTTCAGGTCCTAGCGGTGGCAACACTGTGGAAGTTCGAGTCTTCTCCTGGGCACCAGCTAAATACCCGCGCTTGCCGTGATTCTAACGAGTCACAGCAAAAAAATCCCGAATGAAATTGCCCAGGTGGCGGAATTGGTAGACGCACTAGGTTCAGGTCCTAGCGGTGGCAACACTGTGGAAGTTCGAGTCTTCTCCTGGGCACCAAATCCGCGAAAGAAGCCAACCGATGATTCGGTTGGCTTTTTTCGTTTCTGCCGCCGGTCGCTCCCCTCTCCCCGCCCTGCCCGCCTTCTTTGGGCAATATCAAAAAAATGTCATTTGAATCGCTGGCGCGCATTGCAAATAGCCCGGCCACAGCGCACACTTTTGACGGACAGCCGATGACAAAACCATAGAGGAGACGGCCTTGTTCGACTGGCTTAAGCAAAAGTTTGCGCCAGGGCTCACCGCCTATGTCTCGCACAACGACTGCATGCAGCACAACGTTGGCGAAGGACACCCCGAATGCCCTGCCCGTCTGGTGGCGATTCGCGATCAACTGATCGCGTCGCAACTGTTCGATTTCCTGACTGAAGTCGAAGCGCCGGTCGTAAGCGATGAACAGCTCGCGCGCGTGCATGCGCCGCGCTACCTTGAATACCTGGAGATGAGCCTGCCGCTGGCCGGCACGTTCCGGCTGGACTCCGACACCGCCATGTCGCCCGGCACGCTGATCGCCGCCAAGCGTGCGGCCGGCGCCGTGGTGCGTGCCGTGGACCTGGTCTGCAGCCACCAGGCGCCCAATGCGTTCTGCGCCATCCGCCCGCCCGGCCACCATGCCGAGTCGGCAAAGGCCATGGGCTTCTGTTACTACAACAACCTCGCCGTCGGCGTCCGCCACGCCCAGTTCCGTCACGGACTGGAGCGCATTGCCATCATCGATTTCGACGTGCATCACGGCAACGGCACCGAGGAAATCTTCCGCGACGATCCGCACGTGCTGATGTGCTCGATCTTCCAGCACCCGTTCTTCCCGTACTGTGGCGATGCGCCGCTGGGCGAGAACATGGTCAATGTGCCGATGAAGGCCGGCAGCAGCGGCGCCGACTTCCGCAAGGTGGTCCAGGAGCAGTGGTGGCCACGGCTGACTGCGTTCGATCCGCAGATGATCTTCATCTCGGCCGGCTTCGATGCCCACCGCGAGGACGACATGGGTTCGATGGGGCTGGTGGAGGCCGACTACGAGTGGGTCACGCGCGAGCTGATGCGCTTTGCCGCCGAACATTGCGAAGGGCGCATCGTGTCGGTGCTGGAAGGCGGCTACGAGCTGTCGCCGCTCGGTCGCAGCGTCGCCGCGCATATCCGCGCGCTGAGTGATGGCTGACACCGGCGCGGGGTCCGCTAGGTGAATGGCGTGAAGGTACGGAACGGCTGGTGATACAGGTCGAAGAAATGCAGCGTCCGGTGATGGGTACCCATTCCCTTCATCCCGAACAGGGCGCGCCCCAGGGTATTTCCTGAATCCCAGCCGACCGAAACCACGTTTCTGGCTGCAATGACATTCCTGTCCAGCACACTGGACAGTATCTGGGCATTGGCCAGCCCGGAGGCTGGCTGCCGGCCGGCATGGCAGGCCATCAGATACAGCGGCCCGCTGCGATTGCTCGACTGGTACAACAGACTCGAGCGCAGCTGCAGCCCCCATTTGCGGGCGGGCAGCCACCCCTGACCCGGCCCGTACAGCATCCCTTCCCGGTTTCCGTGCATGGCGAGCAATGAGCCATTGCGATAGCGCTCGGCGAACAGGAATTCCGGACGGCCCCGCCGGTCGAAAACGACGGCGCTCTTGCCGCTGATGGATCCACTGATAAATCCACGCGAGGCCAGCCGCTGCCACAGCACGACCCCCACGCCGAAAACGGCGATGACTGCGCCGGCCATGCTCAGCCAGTTGGCCACGTCCCCCATCTTGCGTGCCAGCACCGGTTCGTGGTTTTCCATCAGCGCGGCAGCAATGCCGAGCGCGCTCCCCGCCATCGACACCACACAGGACAATCCGCTGATGGCACCAGTCACCAGCCCGAAAGCGGGTAGCGCCACGCCCAGTGACACCAGCGACAGCATGATGCCAAGCGCGCCCAGCAGGATGGTCCAGCCCCCCAGCTGACTGACATAACCGGACGGATCACTGCGATTGACCGGGTCGCCGAGGCAAAAGGCATAGGGATTGTCGCCGCCACCGGCAAACGGGCTGTACGGGTCCATGCTGACAAAACGCTGGCTGACCGGGTTGAAACTGCGCGCGCCGTGGCCCAGATGGTAGTACGGCGTCGAGTCATCGAGCCAGTCGAGCAACTGCCCGTGCAGCCCCACGCAGGGCTTGCCGACAATCCGGGACGGCAGACGGGCAGCGCGAGAGGGTCTGACCATCGCACGCTCCTTCCGGCACGACAATCCCTGACCACCATGAGCGGATTATAGGAACCGGGCGCCGGGGACGGGCGTCATCGACCAGCGCAGCGATCCGCCACGAGCGGCTCAGAACAGCAACGCAATGCCCAGCGCGCCGATCATCGCCAGCGCAGCACCGATCTTGGCCGCCGTACCGATCACCAGCCCGACCAGCGTCGCCAGCCCGACCTTGCCGGCCTGATAGGCGTCGCGGCGCGCCAGCCATTCGCCGATGGCCGCCCCCAGCAGTGGCCCGAGCAGCAGCCCGGGCAGGCCGAAGAACAGCCCGATCATGCTGCCGAGCAGCGCACCCCAGACCGCCTTGCCGCTGGCACCGAACGCCCGGGCGCCGAGGGTGCCGGCCAGGAAGTCGGCCATCATGCCCAGTGCGGCCAGCACGGCGGTCACGATCAGCGTGGTCGAGCCGATCTGCCGGAAATCGCCGGCCCAGGCAATGGCCAGCCCGCCAAGGAACACCAGCGGCAGACCGGGCAGCGCCGGCAGCAGACAGCCGGCCAGTCCCAGCCCGATCAGGACCAGACCGGCCAGCCAGCCGAGCCAGAGCATCTCCATCAGCGCTTGATGGCCCGGCTGGCGACCGTCAGTTCTGCCAGCAGTGATTCCTGGGCGATGCGCGGCTGGCCGCGCGTGGTGCGATGGCGATAGCTGCCGTCCGCACTCATTTCCCAGGCATTGCCGTTGTCGGCCAGATAGGGCTTCAGGCCTTCGCGGATGATGCGCTGCTTGATCTTCTTGTCGAGGATCGGCACGCAGGTCTCGATGCGACGGAAGAAGTTGCGTCCCATCCAGTCGGCGCTGGAAATGAACAGGTCTTCGTTGCCACCGTTCAGGTAATAGAACACCCGGCTGTGCTCGAGGAAGCGGCCGATGATGGAACGCACGGTGATGTTTTCCGACAGCCCGGGCACGCCGGGCTTCAGCGCGCAGACGCCGCGCACGATCAACTGGATCTTCACCCCGGCCTGACTGGCCGCGTACAGCTCGCCGATGATCTCGCCTTCCAGCAGCGCATTCATCTTGGCAATGATGCGCGCCGGCTTGCCGGCCTTTGCGTGCTCGGCCTCGGCGCGGATGCGCTCGACCATGCCGGGCAGCAGCGTGAAGGGCGAACTCAGCAGATGCTTGAGCTTGCTGGCGCGCCCCAGGCCGGTAATCTGCACGAACAGGTCGTTGACGTCGCTGGCGATGTCGTCGTTGCAGGTCAGCAGGCCGAAGTCGGTATACATGCGCGCGGTGCGCGGATGGTAGTTGCCGGTGCCGAGATGCACATAGCGCCGCAGCTGCCCCTCCTCGCGGCGCACGACCATCAGCATCTTGGCGTGCACCTTGTAGCCGTAGACGCCGTAGACCACGTGCGCCCCGGCATCTTCCAGCCGCTGCGCCCAGCTGATGTTGGCTTCTTCGTCGAAGCGGGCCATCAGTTCGACAATGACCGTCACCTGCTTGCCGGCGCGGGCGGCGGCAATCAGCGACTCCATCAGCACCGAATCGGTACCGGTACGGTAGACGGTCATCTTGATGGCGACCACCTGCGGATCGGTGGCCCCGAGATTCAGCAGGTCGATCACCGGCTGGAACGACTGGAACGGATGGTGCAGCAGGATGTCCTGCTTGCGCATGGCTTCGAACAGCGTCGCCTTCTTCGCCAGCAGTGACGGCAAGGCCGGCACGAACGGACGGAATTTCAGCGCCGGCACGTCAACCATGTCCGGTACCTGCATCAGCCGTACCAGATTGACCGGGCCGTCGACGCGGAACACGTCGTCGCGCTGCAGCGTGAACTGCGCCAGCAGGTAATCTTCCATGTGCGCAGGGCAGTTGTCGGCGATCTCCAGCCGGACGGCATCGCCATACTGGCGCTGACGCAATTCGCCCTGCAGTGCAGTGCGCAGGTTCTTGAGTTCTTCTTCCTCAACCGTCAGTTCGCTGTTGCGGGTCACGCGGAACTGGTAGAAGCCCTTGACCGTCATGCCGGCAAACAGCTCGTCGATATGCTCGTGCACGATCGACGACAGGAAAACGAACTGGTGCGGGCCGGAAATCACTTCCGGCAGCTTGATGACCCGCGGCAGGATGCGCGGTGCCTGAACAATGGCAATGCCGGAATTGCGGCCGAACGCGTCGCGCCCTTCCAGCTCGATGGCAAAGTTCAGACTCTTGTTCAGCAGTTTCGGAAACGGGTGTGACGGATCGAGCCCGATCGGTGTCAGCACCGGCAGCACTTCGCGCAGGAAATAGTCGCGAATCCACGCGCGCTGCTCGACGCTCCATTCGGCGCGACGCAGAAACACCACGCCGGCACTGCGCAGGGCCGGCAGCACATTGGCGCGCAGCACATCGTACTGGCGACGGATCAGCTCGCGGGCGGCAGTCGCCACCTTGGCCAGCGCCTGTCCCGGCGTCGAACCGTCCGCCAGGATCCGGTTCGGGTTGTGCTGGACGTTGTCCTTCAGCCAGGCCACCCGGACCTCGAAGAACTCGTCCAGATTGGACGATACGATACAGAGGAACTTCAGCCGCTCCAGCAGCGGAAGCGTTTCATCCTCCGCTTGCGCCAGCACACGGCGGTTGAATTCGATAAGTCCGAGTTCCCGGTTGAGTAGCGTATCGGCTGTGGCGCCCATTCTTGTTCCTGTTCACAATCGTATTCGTCGTGACGGCGGGCCCCTCCGGCCGGCCGCCGTCACTCTCCGGCACACGTGTTCACGCAGTCGCCTCCGCCCGGTCCGGGCGGAAGACGCCGGTCAGGCGCTCGGCGGCACGAAGCCGTTCGGCATGTCCGCACCGGCGCCGAAGAAGTAATTCTGCAGTTGCTGGGTCAGATACTGACGCGCACGCGGATCGGCGAGACTCAGGCGATTCTCGTTGATCAGCATGGTCTGGTGCTTGAGCCAGGCCTGCCAGGCTTCTTTGGAGACCTGCTCGTAGATTTTCTTGCCCAGTTCGCCGGGCAGCGGCGGAAACTCGAGTCCTTCAGCTTCGCGACCGAGTTTGATGCAATGAATCATGCGTGCCATGACTTTCCTTTACGCACGGTAATACCGTTGTGTGACAAAAATGCGGTCAGGGAGGAATTACCTCGCCGCGGGACACCCTCCCGTGCGCTACGCACACCCGGACGGGATCCCGCCACCATTATGCCTTCAATTGGCCCGTCCTTGCGCAGCAGGGCCGGGCCGGCAGAGAGCCGGCGGCAGAAGAAACGGCGTGAAAGGGGCGGTGTATCCGTGTTCAGACGATGACGGTCGGCTCGTTGCGGCCGTCGTAATCATGCTTGTGCGGGGGGCGGAACGTCAGCGAGGCCTGCATGGTGGCACCGTCGAAGATTCGCCAGCATCCATTCTCGTCATCCTTCTTGGCGTCATACATCGCGGCATCGGCGGCGGCGACCAGTTCGTCGGCCGTGGCGGCATGATCGGGGAAGATCGCGATGCCGATCGACGCCGAGACCCGCCGCTCGATACCGGAAAAATCGAAGGCGATCTCGCGGATATGCTGGTCAATGCGACCGGCCAGCATGCTGGCATCGAACACATCGGCTTCCGGCAGCAGGACGGCGAACTCGTCGCCCCCCAGCCGGCAGAACAGCTCGCTCTGGCGGATGGTGCGATTGATCACCCGGGCGATGTCGATCAGCACCATGTCGCCGGCAGCATGGCCGTGGTTGTCGTTGACCAGCTTGAAGTCGTTGAGGTCGAAGGTCAGCAGCGCCATGGAGCGCTGGCTGCGTTCCGACTGCTTGACCATGCGCTCGATTTCCAGCTGGAAGCGGCGGCGGTTGAAAATGCCGGTCAGGGTATCGCGCTCGGCAAGGAACACGAGTTGCTCGGCACTGGCCCGGGCCGCCGTCACGTCTTCGCACAGCAGCAGGCTGCCACTGTCTCCATCACCTTCGATCGGTGACAGGCGGACCAGCACGATGCGACCATCGTCAAGCTTCAGTTCGACCTCGCCACTGTGACCGTGCAGCAGCTCGGCCAGCGATGGCAGGAACTCCTCCAGCACATGCCCGGCCAGTTCATCCAGCTGCGGCAGGCCCCAGAACTGGGAGAACAGCGGATTCGCGTACAGCACCCGCCGTTCACCATCGACGAACACCAGACCGATGTACAGCGAGGCCAGCAGCGTATCCAGCATGGCCCGCTCGCGCTGGGCATCGCGCAGATGCTGGCTTGCCCGCAACTGCTCGACACGCAGCCGGCTGACCGCCTGTTCGAGGGCGCGGCGGTTTTCCAGGCTTTCGGTACAGTCCAGCAGGCTGACGCGGATGCCGAGATACTGGCCCTCGGCGGCAAAGATCGGCGTCCAGCTGGCCAGCACCCACAGATTGGCGCCGCTCTTGTGCCGGACCCGGAACTGGAAGCCCTGGCCCGGCTTGCGATCGGCCAGCGAGGTGCGCAGCGCACAGGACACCCGGTCGCGGTCGATGTCACTGACCATGTCCAGCAGATAGCGTTCCGATTGCAGGCACTGCTCGACGGTATGCCCGGTAATGCGCTCGACCGACGGATTGACCCACACCACCCTGCCCTGCGGGTCGAACCACAGCTCCCATGCATAGGTATGGTCGGCGATGGCATTCAGCGTGTCCTGCTGGATGCGCATGCTGGCCATGCGCTCGTCCAGTGACTCGCGCATCCGGGCAAAGCTCTCGCTCAGCGCCATCACTTCCGGTGGCCCGCTGCGCGGCAGCAGGCCGCCGCTCTCTCCGCGTGCCATCCGCTTTGCCGCCAGCACAAGGCCTTCGATCGGCTCGCTGATCCAGCAGCGCAGCAGATGCTGCAGCAGCAGCAGGCCGACCACGCCCAGGCTGGAGATGGCCAGGCAGCGCAGCAGCAGCCCGTAAAATGTGGTGCGGATATCCTCCAGCGGCAGGCCGAACTGCACGCTGCCCACCTTGCGACCGTCGTAGTGGATGTCGCGGTTCAGCGCCAGCACCGGCCCGGCCTGCCACAGCTTGTACAGGGTATCCGGCACCGGCATCGGCGCCAGCTGCGCACTGCGATCGTCAGGAGCGGTATGAACGAGAACATGGCCGGCGGCGTCGCGCACAACCAGGAAGGAGATGGACCGGCTTTCCACCCCGGATTCGGCAAAGCGATAAATGCCGAAGTGATCGCCTTTCGCCAGCAGGGCGGCAAGCCCGCTGTCCAGCAGGCCGCTGATTGCATCGCCGCGCGCGTGCAAGTCTTGCTGCAGCAGGGATTGCCAGGACAGCAGCGCCACGGCGGTCAGCATACCGGCCAGTGTCAGGTTGACCATCAGACCGAGTACGACCAGGCGTGTGCGCAGCGAGGCCCGAAGCCAGGAAACACGCATAGGATCCTCAGGAGGCTTGTATGATCAACAAAGCGGGGAATCAGGCACAAGCCGGCAGAAACAAGGCCGGCAATGGCCGGCTCAAGGGTTTTTAGTGCTTTATCGCCAGCGGCGCAATCCGTATTTCTACTGATCCTGAATGCCGAACGGCATGGAATTCCGTGCCGCATCAAATGGATGGCATGCCTCCGGCAAGCGACACCAACAGACAAAATTTCACCCCGCCCCGCAGGCGGCACAACGCTCGTGTCTTGATGCGCCGCAAAAAAAATGCCATACCGGCTTGTCCCCCGGGGCCTCCCCGCGCAGACTTACACTATCGAGGGTATTCGCCCTGCCAGTATTGAGCCGCTTGGGGTCGCATTCCATCAAGGCGTTGGACAGACACACTTGAGTCCCAGGCGGCTCAATACCGGCAGGGCGTTTTCCGTCCGGATGCCCGCAAACGCCAGAAACGCGAAAGCCGCCTGAACGGCGGCTTTTTCAATGGAACGAAACCGGATCAATGACCGGTCGATGTTCCGCTTGGCTTCGGTGGCAGGAAAGTCGATTGCGGCGCCACGACGGCGACTTTGACCTTCTTGGGTTTCTTGGCTTCCTTGTTACCGTGCTTCTGACCTTTTGCCATGATATTTTCCTCGTGGGCGCCGCCAGGCAGGGCCGGTCCCACTATGACACTGTTGCAGGTGCGTCCCTGCGATCATTGCCATGGCCCGATGTGCATGGCGGGCAACGATGTGTGGACAGCATAGGCGCTTTTGCGGCGGAGCGTCATTTTTTCGCGATATGCGGGAATCGCCCGCCCTCGCCCCGGCCGCCGGCCACCATGGAAAAGCCTGCCGCGCGGGTAAACCGGGAGCAGGACCCGGACTGACCGCCGGGACTGATCGGGAACCCAAAACAAAAAGGCCAGCCCGAAGGCTGGCCCTGCTGTTTGGAGCAACTGCAAATTCGTTGGTCGGGGCGGCGGGATTCGAACTCGCGACCCCTTGCACCCCATGCAAGTGCGCTACCAGGCTGCGCCACGCCCCGACTCAGGGTGCGAACTATACCAATGCCGGGGTCACTCGTCAAAGTCCAATGACAGCGTCTCGCGGATCCGGGTCAGCTCGGTGCGCAGCTCGTCGACCGACAGCGGCTGCGGCGCATCCAGCGCCCGCGCGGCCGCCAGTCCGGCGTCACCGCCGCGCAGGGCCTGCGCCCGCAGCCGGGCATGGATCTGCCTGGCCGCCAGTACTTCCTCGCGCCGGTAGTGCCGGCGCTGGACGGCGCTCGGCAGCGCCGATGCAAACTCGGCTTCCCAGCTGCGCAGCACGTGCGGTGCGACGCCGACCAGGCGCGCGGCCTCGTCGACACTGAAATAACGCGCGGTCGGCAGCGCCGGCATGTCAGAGGCTGCGTACGGCATAGTGCGCCTCGACCATCCCCTTGAGCTTCTGGCTGGCGTGGAAGGTGACGACGCGGCGGGCGGTAATCGGGATTTCTTCGCCGGTCTTGGGGTTGCGCCCCGGGCGTTGCGGCTTGTCACGCAACTGGAAATTGCCGAAGCCGGACAGCTTGACCGAGTCGCCCTCTTCCAGCGCGCCACGGATTTCCTCAAAGAAGGATTCAACCATGTCCTTGGACTCCCGCTTGCTGAGGCCCACCCTGTCGAACAGCAAATCGGCAAGCTCTGCCTTGGTCAGCGTCATGACATCCCCTTAACGACTCTTGACTTGATTTTTATTTATTCACGATAACTGAAGACGCCGCGGGTTACGCGGCGTCATGACCTGACATCAACGACCAGCTCCGGCCTCAGAGACGAAGCTTTGCATTCAGCCCGGCGCTAACGGCTTCCACCATCCGCCTGATCGCCGATTCAACGTCTTCATCGGTTAATGTGCGGCTAGTATCCTGCATTAACACCTTGAATGCAAGGCTCTTTTTCCCGTCCTCGATGCCCTTGCCACGGTAGATGTCGAACAGCGACACCGCGTAAACGGCCTCAGGCGCAGCAGCCAGCAGCGCATCGCGGAGCGCATCGTGCGACACGGCTTCGTCGACCATCAGCGCCAGGTCGCGGCGCACCGGCTGGAACTTGCTGACCGGCCGGGCTTCGATGCCGCTGCGTGTGGCCAGGGTGTCGAAATCGAGCTCGAACAGCACCGGCGCGGCCGGCAGGTCGTACTTGTGAACCCAGGCCGGGTGCAGCTCGCCGATCACGCCGACCCGCTTGCCGTCGATCAGGATGTCCGCCGTGCGGCCCGGATGCAGTGCCGGATGCTGGCCGGCGCGGTATACCGCCGCGCGCGGCGCCAGCAGCGCCTCCACGTCAGCCTTCACGTCATGGAAATCGACCCGCTCGCCACTGACGCCCCACTGTTCCGGGTAGCGCGAACCGAAGGCCAGACCGGCCAGCCGTTCCGGCTGCTGCACGCTGGCATCCGCCTGCTTCAGGAATACCCGGGCGATCTCGAACACCCGCACCCGCGACTGCTTGCGGTTCAGGTTCGACACCAGGGTGTCGATCAGTCCGCCGAACAGTGTCGAACGCATGACGCTCATCTGGCTGGCGATCGGATTGATCAGCGTCACCGGATTGGCATTGCCGCCCAGGTCGGCTTCCCACTGCGCATCGACAAACGCGTAGCTGACGATTTCCTGGTAGTCGCGGCAGGCGACACGCCGGCGCAGCTCATGCCGCGGCGTGGCGGTTTCCGGCAGCGGCAGCATGGCCAGCCGGGCACGCGGCGCATCGGCCGGCACGTTCTCATAGCCATGGACGCGGGCGATTTCCTCGATCAGGTCTTCCTCGATCTCGATATCGAAGCGGAAGCTCGGCGGGGTCACACTGAAACCCGCGTCGACTTCGACCGTCTCAAAGCCGAGTCCGGTCAGGATGGCACCAATCTCCTGCTGCGACAGCGTGATGCCGAGCACCTTGTTGACCCGCGCCGTCCGCACCCGCACCGCCGGCTTGACCGGCAGGGTGGACACGGCCTCGCCCAGCGGGCCGGCCTGACCACCGCAGATCGACAGGATCAGCGCCGAGGCGCGTTCGATCGCATCGCGCTGCAGGGCATAGTCGACACCGCGCTCGTAGCGGAACGACGCATCGGAGTTCAGCGTCAGCTTGCGCGCGCGGCCGGCAATGGCTTCGGGCGAGAAGAATGCCGACTCGAGGAACACGTCGACAGTGGTGTCATCCACTTCGCTGTTGGCGCCGCCCATGATCCCGGCCAGCGCAACGGCCTTGTCACCGCTGGTGATCACCAGCATGTCCGGGTCGAGATCGATGGTCTTGCCGTTCAGCAGTGCCAGCGTTTCACCAGGCTGCGCCATGCGCACATGGATGTTGCCGGCAAGTTTGCCAAGGTCGAAGGCATGCAGCGGCTGGCCGAGTTCGAGCAACACATAGTTGGTCACGTCGACCACGGCGGAGATACTGCGCAGCCCGGCCCGTTCCAGACGCTGGCGCATCCAGGCCGGCGTGGCGGCGCGGGCGTCGACACCGCGGATCACGCGACCGATGTAACGCGGGCAGGCCGCGGTGGCATCCACCGTCACCGGCAGCGTGTCGTCGATCGCCGGCGCAACGGCAGTGATCGTCGGCTCGTTCAGTGCAGCGCGGGTCAGCGCGGCGACTTCACGTGCAATGCCGCGCAGGCTCAGGCAGTCGGCCCGGTTCGGGGTGATCTTCAGTTCGAAGGTGGCATCGTCAAGTTGCAGGTAATCGCGGATATCCGCCCCCACCGGCGCGTCGGCCGGCAGGACCAGCAGGCCGTCGACGTCGTCGGGCACGCCAAGTTCCTTGCCCGAGCACAGCATGCCGTTCGACTCGACGCCACGCATTTTGGTCGGCTTGATGCGGAAATCACCCGGCAGCACGGCACCGGACAGCGCGCACGGCACCTTCAGGCCTTCGGCCACATTCGGCGCGCCGCAGACGATCTGCACCCGTTCGCCGTTGCCGACGTCGACTTCGGTCACCCGCAGGCGATCGGCATTCTCGTGCTTGCGCACGCTCTTGACCTCGGCGACCACGACGCCGGAGAAACGCGGCGCGGCCGGCTCGACGCTTTCGACCTCGAGACCGGCCATGGTCAGCAGATGGCTCAGTTGTTCCGTATCCAGCGCCGGGTTGACCCAGTCGCGCAGCCAGATTTCAGAGAATTTCATGTTCAGGCTCCGCTGCGATCAGTTGAACTGCTTGAGGAAATTGAGATCGTTCTCGAAGAAGAGCCGCAGGTCGGTCACGCCGTAGCGCAACATGGCAAAACGGTCCAGCCCGATGCCGAAGGCAAAGCCGGTGTACTTTTCCGCGTCGATATTGACGTTTTTCAGCACGTTCGGATGCACCATCCCGCAGCCGCCCACCTCCAGCCAGCCGTTCTTGCCCAGCACGTCGATCTCGGCCGACGGTTCGGTAAACGGGAAAAAGCTTGGACGGAAGCGCACCTGCAGGTCGTCGCTCTCGAAGAAGCGGCGCAGGAAGTCGGTCATGGTCGCCTTCAGGTCGGCAAAACTGACGCCCTCGTCAACCCACAGACCTTCCATCTGGTGGAACATCGGCGAGTGGGTGGCATCGGAGTCGACGCGATAGACCCGGCCCGGCGCGATAATCTTGATCGGCGGCGCGTTGTTCAGCATGAAACGGGCCTGGATCGGCGAGGTATGCGTGCGCAGCACGTCACCGCCCTCGACGTAGAAGGTGTCCGCCATGGCCCGCGCCGGATGGTTTTCCGGAATGTTCAGCGCCTGGAAGTTGTAGAAGTCGGTTTCGATCTCCGGGCCGTCGGCAATCTCGAAGCCCATCGAGCGGAACAGGGTCGCGATGCGTTCCAGCGTCAGCGTGACCGGGTGCAGGCCGCCCAGGCCGGCGCCGCGCCCCGGCAGCGTCACGTCGAGTGCTTCGGCGGCCAGCTGCTGTGCGAGCCGGGCCGCGTTCAGTTCGTCGCGGCGCTGGTTGTGCGCGGCCTCGAACTGCTGCTTGCCGGCATTGATGGCCGCACCCGCGGTTTTCTTTTCTTCCGGCGACATCTGGCCCAGCTGCTTCAGCAACGCGGTGATTTCGCCGCTCTTGCCGAGATAGCGGGCCTTGACCAGCTCGAGCTCGTTGAGGTCCTGCACCGCGGCCAGCGCGACCAGGCCCTCGGCCAGCAGAGTCTGAATGGTATTCATGGCTATTTCCGTATACGAACGGTTGGCGAAAGCCCCGATTGCGACGCTTTCGCCAGCCGCCCGCCTGTTCAATGTCGTTCCCGTACCGGGTCAGGATAAAAAAAAGGAGGCAAGATGCCTCCTTCTTAATGTCCCGACGCTTAGGCTACGAGGCTTGCCTTCGCCTTTTCGACCAGCTGTGCAAACACAGCCTTGTCGAACACGGCGAGGTCGGCCAGCACCTTGCGGTCGATCTCGATGGCGGCCCGCTTCAGGCCGTTCATGAACTTGCTGTAGCTCAGACCGCATTCACGCGCAGCGGCGTTGATACGGGCGATCCACAGGGCGCGGAACTGGCGTTTGCGTTGACGACGGTCACGGTAAGCGTATTGACCGGCCTTCATCACCGCCTGCTTGGCAACGCGGTATACGTTCTTGCGGCGGCCGCGATAGCCCTTGGCTAGCGCGAGAACTTTTTTATGACGGGCGCGAGCGGTTACACCGCGTTTGACACGAGGCATCTCTTAACTCCTTAGGCGTAGGGCAGCATGGCGCGAACAGAGGCCATATTCGTTTCGTGGACCATGACGGTACCGCGCAACTGGCGCTTGTTCTTGGTGGTCTTCTTGGTAAGGATGTGACGCTTGAAAGCCATCGAGCGTTTCACACCACCGTTGCCCAGGACCTTGAGACGCTTTTTCGCGCTCGACTTGGTTTTCATCTTCGGCATGGAAGTGACTCCTGCGAGTTTTTTAGATTCGACACAGGGTGGCCTTGCGGCACTTGTACACCGTTGTGTCACGCTTTTGTACGGCTTGCGCCGCCTTTCAACGAGATGCGGCGGGCATGCCCGCCGCACTCGGAAACCTGCTGACGCCGGTCCTACTTCTTCTTCGGACCGATCATCATGACCATCTGACGGCCTTCCAGCCGCGGGAACTGTTCGACAATCCCCACTTCGGCCAGATCCGCCTCGACGCGTTTGAGCAGCGCCAGGCCAATATCCTGGTGAGCCATTTCACGGCCGCGGAAGCGCAGCGTGATCTTGGCCTTGTCACCTTCGGTCAGGAAGCGGATCAGGTTGCGCAGTTTGACGTTGTAGTCACCGTCATCCGTGCCCGGCCTGAACTTGATTTCCTTGACCTGGATCTGTTTCTGCTTCTGCTTCTGCTCGTGTTTGCGCTTGGCTTCCTGATACTTGAACTTGCCGTAGTCCATGATCTTGCACACCGGCGGTTGCGCGGTGGGCGCGATCTCGACCAGGTCGAGTTCAAGTTCTTCTGCCTTCGCGAATGCTTCGCGGAGGCTGAGAATGCCAAGCTGTTCCCCTTCGGGCCCTTGCAGGCGGATCTCACGGGCCGTAATTTCGCCGTTGATCCGCGGTTCGCGTTCCTGAGCTATTGCCGTCACTCCAAAAAATACATGACCCGCCGCGCGTCAAAATCAGTGCAGCAGTTCCGACTTGAGTCGTTCGATGAACTGGGAGAGCGGGAGCTGGCCGAGGTCTTCGCCAGTCCGCGCACGCACGGCTACCAGAGCGCCTGCCTTTTCCTTGTCACCGACGATGATCTGATACGGCAACTTTTGCAGGCTGTGTTCGCGGATTTTATAGCTGATCTTCTCGTTTCTCAAGTCAAGATCGACGCGGAAGCCCTGTTTCCTCAGCGATTCGGCAATTTCCGTTGCATATTCGGCCTGTGCTTCGGTGATATTCATCACCACCAGCTGGGTCGGAGCCAGCCACAGCGGCATCGCGCCGGCGTGATGCTCGATCAGGATGCCGATGAAGCGTTCGAGCGAACCGAGGATCGCCCGGTGCAGCATGACCGGGTGTTTGCGGGTGTTGTCCTCGTCCACGTACTCGGCGCCCAGCCGTTCCGGCAGGTTGAAGTCCAGCTGCAGCGTCCCGCACTGCCAGACGCGGCCCAGGCTGTCCTTCAGCGAGAATTCGATCTTCGGGCCGTAGAAGGCCCCTTCGCCCGGCTGCAGCTCGTAGGCCAGCCCCTTGACGTCCAGCGCGGTAGCCAGCGCGGCTTCGGCCTGGTCCCACAGCGCATCGGCGCCGACGCGCTTTTCCGGGCGCGTGGACAGCTTGATCAGGATCTCCTCGAAACCGAAGTCCTTGTACACGCTCTGCAGCAGGTCGATAAAGCGGATCGCCTCATCCTGCATCTGTGCATCGGTGCAGAAAATGTGCGCATCGTCCTGGACGAAGTTGCGCACGCGCATGATGCCGTGCAGCGAGCCGGACGGCTCGTTGCGGTGGCAGGAGCCGAATTCGGCCATGCGGTACGGCAGCTCGCGGTAGCTCTTGATCCCCATGTTGAAGATCTGGATGTGGCACGGGCAGTTCATCGGCTTGACCGCGTAGTCGCGCTTTTCCGACTCGGTGGTAAACATCAGCTCCGAGTACATGTCCCAGTGGCCGGATTTTTCCCATAGCGAGCGGTCGACGATCTGCGGCGTGCGCACTTCCTGGTAGCCGTTCTCGAGGATGGTGCGGCGCATGTACTGTTCGACCTGCTGCCACAGCGTCCAGCCCTTCGGGTGCCAGAACACCATGCCCGGCGCTTCTTCCTGGATATGGAACAGGTCGAGCTGGCGACCCAGCTTGCGGTGGTCGCGCTTCTCCGCCTCTTCCAGCATGTGCAGGTACTGCTCGAGATCTTCCTTCTTCGCCCAGGCGGTGCCGTAGATGCGCTGCAGCATCTCGTTGCGGCTGTCGCCACGCCAGTAGGCGCCGGCCAGCTTCATCAGCTTGAACACCTTGAGCTTGCCGGTCGACGGGACGTGCGGGCCACGACAGAGGTCGGTGAAATCACCCTCGCGATACAGCGACAGCACTTCGCCCTGCGGAATCGACTCGATGATTTCCGCCTTGTAGTTCTCGCCGATCGACTTGAAGTAGGCCACGGCGTCATCGCGCGACATTTCCATGCGCTCGACCGGAATGTCCTTCTTCGCCAGTTCGGCCATCTTCTTTTCGATGGCGATCAGGTCTTCCGGCGTAAACGGACGCTTGTAGCTGAAGTCGTAGTAGAAGCCGTTTTCGATCGCCGGTCCGATGGTGACCTGCGCATCAGGGAACAGCGTCTTGACCGCATAGGCCAGCAGGTGGGCCGTCGAGTGGCGAAGGATGTCGACACCGTCGGCGTCCTTGTCGGTCACGATCGCCAGGTCGGCGTCGTGGTCGATGACAAAGCGGGTATCGACCAGCTTGCCGTCGACCCGCCCCGCCAGCGCGGCGCGCGCAAGGCCGGCGCCGATCGACGCGGCGACATCATGGACGGAAACGGGATGTTCGAATTGGCGGACGGAACCGTCCGGCAGGCGAATGGCAGGCATGTGTGATCCCCTGGCTTGAAGCCACAAAAACCGGCACGCGATTCCCGCCGCCGGGAAAAAAAGCAAAAAAAAAGTGCGGTCTGAGCCGCACTTTTTAGTATCAGAAGTTCTCTAGATGGCCCGACCAAACAGTAATGGCTGTCCGGTGTTTTCAGTTCGGGCGTTCATCTGGATTACTCCGATTAGGAATGTGTTGGTAGGCACGATTGGACTCGAACCAACGACCCCCACCATGTCAAGGTGGTGCTCTAACCAGCTGAGCTACGTGCCTGCCGAGGAACCGAACTATACCGACACTCTTTTCCTGACGCAAGCCCCTTTTCGGAGAAATCTTCGCCAGCATCCAAGTGCGTTATACTAGCGCCCTGATTTTACACTCTTTCCCGCGATTTCATGCTCGAATTCAAATTGCTAAAACAAAGCGGCGCCGCGCGCCGCGGCGAGCTGACGCTCAATCACGGCGTGGTCCAGACACCGGTTTTCATGCCGGTAGGCACTTATGGATCGGTCAAGGCGATGACGCCGGACAATCTGCACGACATCGGCGCGCAGATCATCCTCGGCAACACCTTTCACCTGTGGTTGCGTCCCGGCCTGGATATCGTCGGCAAGTTCGGCGGCCTGCACGACTTCATCGGCTGGCAGAAACCGATCCTGACCGACTCGGGCGGCTTCCAGGTATTCAGCCTCGGCCAGTTGCGCAAGATCACCGAGGAAGGCGTGACCTTCCAGAGCCCGATCAATGGCGACAAGCTGTTCCTGTCGCCGGAAGTGTCGATGCAGATCCAGACGGTACTGAACTCCGACATCGTCATGCAGCTGGACGAGTGCACGCCAGGCCAGGTCGACCACCGCACCGCCGGCGAGTCGATGCGCATGAGCCTGCGCTGGGCCGAGCGCAGCCGCAACGCATTCAATGACCTGAAGAATCCGAATGCGCTGTTCGGCATCGTCCAGGGCAACCTGTATACCGACCTGCGCCAGGAGTCGCTGGAAGGGCTGATGAAGATCGGCTTCGACGGCATCGCCATCGGCGGGCTGTCGGTCGGCGAGCCGAAGCCGGAGATGTACCGGATGATGCGCGAGCTGCAGCCGATGCTGCCGGCAGACAAACCGCACTATCTTATGGGTGTCGGTACGCCGGAAGATCTGGTCCATGGCGTCGCCAACGGCATCGACATGTTCGACTGCGTGATGCCGACCCGCAATGCGCGCAATGGCTGGCTGTTCACCCAGTGGGGCGACATCAAGATCAAGAATGCCCGTCATCGCGACGACAAGCGCCCGCTGGACGAGCAGTGCGACTGCTATGCCTGCCGCCATTTCAGCCGCGCCTACCTGCATCACCTGCATCGTGCCGGCGAGATTCTCGGTGCCCAGCTCAATACCATCCACAACCTGCATTATTACCAGCAGTTGATGGCTGAAATGCGCCAGGCGATCGAAGACGACCGCTTCGCCGATTATGAGGCCGGCTTCCACGAACGGCGCGCCCGCGGGGCCTGATTCCCGCGCCGCAAACCGGCATAAGGTGCAGCCAAGCGCCTTTCCGTTACAATGTGCCGTTTCATTTCATTCCCATCCGGAGATTCACCAAGATGAACGAACAACTGATGTCGTTCCTGCCGATGATTGTCATCTTCATCCTGTTCTGGTTCCTGCTGGTTCGCCCGCAGCAGAAGAAGATGAAGGAACAGAAGGCCATGCTCGAAGCGCTGCAAAAGGGCGACGAAGTGCTGACCCAGGCCGGCATGATCGGCCGCATCACCAAGCTCGACGGCAACGATGTGACGGTCGAGGTTGCCAAGGGTGTAGAAATCCAGTTCCAGCGTGCCGCAATCGGCAACAAACTGGAAAAAGGCAGCTACAAGGGATAAATTCCCGCCTGCCATGCCGCGCCGCGTGATCCCACGCGGCGCGAATCGTTTTCATCTGCCCCCAAGTCACCATGAACCGCTACCCCCTCTGGAAGTACCTGATCATTGCGGTGGCGCTGGTCGTGAGTGCGATCTACACGCTGCCGAATTTCTACGGTGAAAGCCCGGCGGTGCAGGTCTCCAGCACTCGCAGCGCTTATCCGGTCGACGCCACGCTGATGGATCGCGTCGAGACCCTGCTGAAGGACAAGCACCTTTCGCCCGTTGGCGCCTATCTGGACAACGGCAGCCTGAAGGTCCGCTTCCAGACGCCGGACGAACAACTGAAGGCGCGCGATGCCATCCAGTCGCAACTCGGCGACAACTACATCGTCGCGCTGAACCTGCTGTCGTCGTCGCCGGACTGGCTGGCCAATATCAAGGCCCACCCGATGTTCCTCGGCCTCGACCTGCGCGGCGGCGTTCACTTCCTGCTCGAAGTGGACATGAAGGCTGCCGTCGACAAGACGCTCGAACGCTACTCCGGCGATATCCGCCGCGAGTTGAAGGCGCAGAAGATCCGTTACGGCCAGATCCGCCGCAATGGTGACTCGCTGTCGATCAGCGCGCGCGATGGCGAGACGCTGAACCGCATCTCCGACGTCATCGCCCGCCAGATCCCGAACCTGACACTGAAGACCGACGACGCCAGCAACACGATCACCGCCTCGCTGTCGCAGGCCGAACTGCAGAAAGTGCAGACCGACGCCGTCAAGCAGAACATCACCACCCTGCACAACCGGGTGAACGAGCTCGGCGTGGCCGAACCGATCATCCAGCAGTCCGGCCCGAACCGGATCGTGGTGCAGCTGCCGGGGGTGCAGGACACGGCCAAGGCCAAGGACATTCTCGGTCGCACCGCGACGCTGGAAGTGCGCCTGGTCGAGGACGACAGCCAGAAGCTGGCTGACGCCGTCAACGGCATGACGCCGGCCGGCTACGACCTGATGAACGAAGTCGGTTCCGGCGGCGAGCCGCGGCCGATCCTGGTGCGCAAGGATGTCGAGCTGACCGGCGACAACATCAATGACGCGCAGCCGGGCTTCGACGAAAACGGCGGTGCCGCCGTGCTGATCAACCTCGACAGCACCGGCGCCAGCATCTTCCGCCAGGTCACGGCCGAGAACATCAACCGCCGCATGGCGATGATCCTGGTCGAAAAGGGCAAGGGCGAAGTGGTGACCGCACCGGTCATCCGCGGTGAAATCGGCGGCGGTCGCGTGCAGATTTCCGGCTCGATGAACCCGGCCGAGGCCAATGACGTCGCGCTGCTGCTGCGCGCCGGTTCGCTGGCCGCACCGATGAACATCATCGAGGAACGCACGGTCGGCCCGTCGCTGGGTGCCGAGAACATCAGGAAGGGCTTCGACTCCACGCTGTACGGCTTCGCCGCCATGGCGATCTTCATGATTCTCTACTACCGCGTGTTCGGCGTGATTTCGGCGCTGTCGCTGGCCGCCAACGTGCTGATGCTAATCGCCCTGCTGTCGATGCTGCAGGCTACGCTGACGCTGCCGGGCATTGCCGCCATCGCGCTGGCCCTGGGCATGGCCATTGACGCGAACGTGCTGATCAACGAGCGGATACGGGAGGAGCTGCGCAATGGCGTGACGCCGCAGGCGGCGATCAAGGCCGGCTACGAGCATGCGTGGCATACCATCCTCGACTCGAACATCACCACGCTGATCGCCGGTGTCGCCCTGCTGATCTTCGGCTCCGGCCCGGTGCGCGGCTTTGCCGTCGTGCACTGCCTCGGCATCATGACCTCGATGTTCACCGCGGTGCTGGTCTCGCGCGGTATCGTCAACCTGGCCTACGGTTCGCGCCGTCGCCTGACGAGCCTGCCGATCTGATGCACGGCACGCCCGGGGGCAACCCCGGGCAGGCGCAAAAAAGGGCACCCATCCGGGTGCCCTTTTACATGTACTTGACCGATTGCGACGACGGCGAGCGGGCCTGCCGGCTACTCGCTGAAGCCACAGAAGACTTCGCGCATCATCTTCAGCACTTCCAGTGTACGCAGATCGCCAACCCGGTAATAAACGCGGTTGGCGTCCTTGCGCGTACGCAATACTCCCTTGTCCCGCATGATGGCCAGATGCTGGGAAATATTCGACTGGGAGGTACCGACCTTGTCGACAATATCCTGTACGCTGACCTCCCGGTCGCCCAGCACCGAGATGATCTTCAAACGCAGAGGATGTGACATCGCCTTCATGGCGCGGGATGTCTGTTCGATGTGATCATCAGAGAAAAGCAAGGTAAGTGCTCCCGAACATCAGGCGGACATGGCGCCCAAGCAATTTCAATCGTTAAAATACTAACTTGAAACGTCCCAATCATCAAGAAGTTCTAATATACACATTGATTAAAATTCACAAATTGCCATTATGAAAAACGTCACTCCGGTCCTTCTTCTGATCCTTGACGGCTTCGGCCACCGCGCAGAAGGCGACGACAACGCCATCCTGCACGCCCGCAAGCCCAACCTCGACCGGCTGATGGCCACGCATGCCTGCGGCACCATAGACGCGTCCGAGCGCGCCGTGGGTCTGCCAACCGGACAATTCGGCAATTCCGAGGTCGGTCACCTAAACATAGGCGCAGGCCGCGTCGTTACCCAGGACATCAGCCGCATCGACCTCGACATCGAGGAAAACCTGTTCGACCGCAACCCGGCCTTCCTGCAGGCTTTCGCCGCCGCCCGCGGTCATGCGCTGCACCTGTTCGGCCTGCTGTCCGACGGCGGCGTCCACAGCCATGAAAACCATATCCACGCGCTGATCCGTGCCGCACAGGCGGCCGGGGTCGCAGATATCCGCCTGCACGCCTTTCTCGATGGCCGCGATACGCCACCGCGCAGCGCCGATACCTATCTGCGCCGACTCGACGCCGTGCTGGCCGAATGCCCGAATGCCCGTCTGGCCTCGGTCTGCGGCCGTTTCTTCGCCATGGACCGCGACAAGCGCTGGGACCGCGTGGCCCAGGCCTGCCGGCTGGTGGTTGACGGCGAGGCACCGTACCAGGCCGAGACCGGTGTGGCCGCGCTTGCCGCCGCCTATGCACGCGACGAGAACGACGAATTCGTCAAACCGACCGTAATCGGTGCCCCCGGCCGCATCGAAGACGGCGACGCGGTCCTGTTCATGAATTTCCGCGCCGACCGGGCGCGCGAACTGACCAGCGCGCTGACCGACCCGGCCTTCGACGGTTTCCCGGTCCGCCAGCCGCGACTGGGGTTCTTCGGCACGCTGACCCGCTACGGCGCCGACTATGCGCACCATGTCATCGCCTACCAGCCACAACAGATTCATAACGGCTTCGGCGAATATGTCGCCGCGCTGGGGCTGAATCAGCTCCGCATCGCCGAAACCGAGAAATATCCGCACGTGACGTACTTCTTCAATGGCGGCGAGGAGAAGGTCTATCCGGGCGAAGACCGCATCCTGGTACCGTCACCGAAGGTCGAAACCTACGATCTGCAGCCGGAAATGAGCGCTCCCGAAGTCACCGCCAACATCCTGGCCGCCATCGCCAGCGGCAAGTACCAGGCCATCATCTGCAACTTCGCCAACGGCGACATGGTCGGCCATACCGGCAACTTCGACGCGGCAGTCAGGGCGGTCGAAGCCCTGGACGACTGCGTCGGCCGCTGCGTCGATGCCATGCTGGCCGCCGGCGGCGAGGTGCTGATCACCGCCGACCACGGCAACTGCGAGCAGATGGACGACAAGATTCACCATCAGCCCCACACCCAGCATACGACCAACGTGGTACCGTTCTGCTACGTGAGCCCCCGCTCGGCGACCATCGCCACAGGGGGGGCGCTGAAGGATGTCGCCCCCACCCTGTTGGCCATGATGGGCGTTCCGGTTCCGGCCGAGATGACTGGCCATTCCCTGATCCAGTACCAGTGACACATAGACTCTCGCTACTCGCCCTGTTGCTGTCCGGCGCCGCCATTGCGGCCCCGGCCGGCAATGCGCCGTTGACCACGGCACCGGTCCAGCAGGATCTGAAAGAAATCCGCAGTCAGATCAGTACGCTGAAGAAAGACATCAAGGAAAAGGAATCCGACCGCGCCGAAGCCAGTGACGCGCTGAAGCAGTCCGCCAGCGCCATCGCCGCCGCCAACCAGCTGCTGCAGGACCTGAATCTCAAGCAGTCCAGCAGCGAGCGGGAAATCCAGCGGGTCGAAAACCAGATTGCCGAGACGCAGAAGCAGATCGACGGTACGCGCACGCGCGTCGGTCACATCCTGAAAGCACAGTACGAGCACCGGCAGTCCGCCGACGCCCTCGCCGTGCTGCTCAAGCAGCAGGACCCGAACCAGGCAGCCCGCGACCTGCAGTACTACGGTTATCTGTCGCGCGCCCAGCAAAAGCAGTTCACCCAGTTGAAGCAGCAGGTCGGCGAGCTGGAACAGCTGTCCGCCCAGTTGCAGCAGGAAAAGAACAAGCTCAGTTCGCTGAGTTCGGAGCGGCAGCGCAAGAAGCAGGACCTGCTGAAGCAGCAGGATGCGCATGCCACGCTGGTGTCGCAGCTGTCGCGCGAAATTGCCAGCAAGCAGACGCAGATGACCAAGCTGCAGGAAGACCAGAAACGCCTGACCAGCCTGATTGCCCAGATCCAGCAGCAGATCGCCGAGCGCAAGCGCGAAGCCGCGCGTCAGCGCGCCGAGGCGCGCCGCAAGGCGCAGCTCGAAGCCAAACGCGAGGCTCAGCGTGAAGACCAGCGCCGGGCGCAGGAAGCCCGCAAGGCCGGCAAGCCGGCACCGGCACCGGTGGCCGTGCGGCAGATTCCCGAGGAGCGCGTCGACGAAGCCGCCGACAGCTCGGCCGCCGGCCGCAGCTTCGTATCGCTGAAAGGCCGCATGCGGCTGCCGGTCGCCGGCAGCATTGCCGGTCATTTCGGCGAGCGCCGCAGTGAGGGCACCACCTGGCGCGGCCTGTTCATCAAGGCCGCCCCTGGCCAGGCCGTCCATGCCGTTGCCGATGGCCGCGTTGTCTATGCAGACAGCTTGCGCGGTTTCGGCAACATGCTAATCATTGACCATGGCGGCAGTTACATGAGCATCTACGGTGGCGGCGACAGTTTGACCAAAGCAGTCGGCACACAGATACGCGCAGGTGATACTGTTGCCACTACCGGCAGTACAGGCAATTTGGGCGATAGCGGCATTTATTTCGAGATCCGCCACCAGGGCCAGCCACTCAACCCGACAAGCTGGGCACGCTGATCGCCCGCACCCGCATAGTCATCAGGAGAATTACATGCAAAACCGGCGGCAAAAATTCGCACTCGTCAGCGCCGGCGCCATTGTCGGTGCCGTGCTGACGCTGTCGATCACGGCCGCGGCCGACAAGGACACGCTGGCCCCCCTGCCGCTCAACGAGCTGAGGACGTTTGCCGAAGTCTACGGACGCATCAAGTCCGATTATGTCGAGCCGGTCGACGACAAGAAGCTGATTACCGAGGCCATCAACGGCATGGTATCGGGCCTCGATCCGCACTCCAGCTATCTGGATCCGGAAGCATTCAAGGAACTGCGTGAGGGTACGCAGGGCGAGTTCGGCGGTCTGGGCATCGAAATCGGCATGGAAGACGGTCTGGTGAAGATCGTGTCGCCGATCGAGGATACCCCCGCCGCCAAGGCCGGGCTGAAGAGCGGCGACCTGATCATCAAGATCGACGATACGCCGGTGCGTGGCCTGTCCAGCACCGATGCGGTCAAGCGCATGCGCGGCAAGCCGGGCACCAGGGTCACGCTGACCATCGCCCGCAAGAGCGAGGCCAAGTCGTTCAACGTGCAACTGACCCGCGCGATCATCAAGACCAAGAGCGTCAAGTTCAAGCTGCTGGAACCGGATATCGGCTATGTCCGCATCACCCAGTTCCAGGAGCACACGGTCGAGAACCTGGCCCAGGCACTCGCCACGCTGTACAAGGACAACAAGCGCCCGCTGAAGGGCCTGCTGCTCGACCTGCGTGACGATCCGGGTGGTTTGCTGAACGCCGCAGTCGGCGTGTCGGCGGCCTTCCTGCCGCAGAACAAGCTGGTGGTCTACACCGAAGGGCGCACCCCGGACGCGAAGATGCAGCTGACGACCGACCCGGCCAACTATCCGCGCGACCCGCGCAGCAAGGATGACCCGCTGAAGGGGCTGCCGGCCGAAGCCAAGAACGTGCCGATGGTCGTGCTGGTCAATGCCGGCACTGCGAGCGCGTCCGAAATCGTCACCGGTGCGCTGCAGGACTACAAGCGCGCGGTAGTGGTCGGTACGCAGACCTTCGGCAAGGGCTCGGTGCAGTCGATCCTGCCGCTGGGCAGTGCCGGTGGCATCAAGCTGACCACGGCGCGGTATTTCACGCCGAAGGGCACCTCGATCCAGGCCAAGGGCATTACCCCGGACGTCACGGTCGAAGCCATCCAGCCGGACAGCGACAAGAAGCAGGTGGCGCTGCCGATCATCCGCGTGCGCGAAGCCGATCTGAACCATCACCTGTCCAATCCGAACGGGGACAGCAAGGGCAAGGCCACTCCGCAACCGGAAGTACCGGCGGCGCCGGAAACGACCGAACCGTCGCGCGTCGACCCGCGTGACCCGGATCCGAAGACCGACAACCAGCTGGCCCAGGCCTTGAACATCCTCAAGGTCCAGCAAATACTGGACAAGAAGAACTGATGTCCATGCCGCCGGCAGTTGCCGGCGGCGCTTCTTCCGGAGAACAGCCCATGCCGGACCGGGAACTGAGCAAGTGCCGCGACATTGTCGTGCTCGCAGAGCCGGATGCGGCCGCGGCGCTGCTCGGTCGCCTGCCCGGCGTGTCGGCACAGGCGTTTCCGGACCAGCAGCGGGTCACGGTGCGCTATGACGTCGACCAGCATCAGTACCAGCAGCTCAGGGCATTGCTGCTGCAGTGCGGCTTCCCGCTCGAGGACAGCCACTACGCAAGGATGCGCGATGCGCTGATCGACTACAGCGAATCAGTCCAGCTGCACAATCTCGGCGTCCCGGCCACAGCCCTGAAATCGCGTGAAGCCTATATGCACGTGTATGAACAGCACATGCATGGCGATCACGACGCCACACCGGAAGAACTGCGCCGCGAGCTGTAAGCTGTTCATGCTCGCCGGCAATACGTCTGTACGCCTGTCACGATGCAGCGCACAATCCACTGACATCGTCATTCTTTCCGTCCCACCTCCAACATACTCCCGTCATGACTAGCCACGAATTTGTCCAGTGCCTGCGTGAAGCCGCTCCGTATATCCATACTTTTCGCGGCAAGACCTTTGTTATCGGTTTCGGTGGAGAGGTGGTCGACCAGCGACGATTCGCCTCGCTGTCGCACGATATCAACCTGCTGGTCAGCCTTGGCGTCCGCATTATCCTGGTCCATGGCGCCCGCCCGCAGGTCGAGGCCCAGCTCAAGTTCCGTGGCATTGCCCGCCGTTTCCATCAGGACTACCGGCTGACCGACCTGGCCAGTCTGGAAGTGGTCAAGCAGGCCATCGGCTATACCCGTGCCGAAATCGAAGCCCAGCTGTCGGTCGCCATGCCCGATTCGCCAATGGCCGGTGCCAATCTGCGCGTCGCCTGTGGCAACTTCATCATTGCCCGTCCGCTCGGTGTCATCGACGGGATCGACATGCAGTACAGCGGCCAGATCCGCAAGCTGGAAACCGCTGCCATCAAGGCCCGGCTCGATGCCGGTGACCTGGTGCTGCTGTCACCGCTCGGCTACTCGCCGACTGGCGAGATCTTCAATCTGCGCATGGAAGACGTCGCGACCCAGGCCGCCATCTCGCTGAAGGCGGACAAGCTGATGTTCCTGGTCGACAGCCCGTCCGGCGTCGTCGACGCGGATGGCCAGCGCATGAAGGAGTTTATCGTTCGCGAGGCGGAAACCTGGCTGCAGACTGAAGCCAGCCACCTCAGCGACGAGGTCCGCCGCTCGATGAACGCCGCCGTGCTCGCCAGCCGGCACGGTATCAAGCGGGCGCATCTGGTCGCCCAGAGCGACGGCGCGCTGCTGCAGGAGCTGTTCACCCATGATGGCAGCGGCACCATGATCGCGCCCGAAGCCCTGCTGGTCATGCGCCGGGCCGATATCGACGACGTCGGCAGCATCCTCGGCCTGATCGAACCGCTGGAGCGCGACGGTCTGCTGGTCAAGCGGGGACGAGAGCTGATCGAGATGGAGATTGGCTATTACTCGGTCATCGAACACGACAACAAGATCACCGGCTGCGTGGCGCTGTACCCGTTCCCGGAAAGCCAGATGGGTGAACTGGCCTGTCTGGCCGTGTCCCAGCAGTGGCAGAGCCGCGGTCATGGCGATGCACTGCTGCGGCATACCGAGCAGCGTGCGCGCCAGCTTGGCCTGGAACGCCTGTTCGTGCTGACGACCCAGACCGCACACTGGTTTGTCGAACGCGGTTTTGTCGAGGCGGAGCTGTCCGAACTGCCACTGCGCAAACAGGAACTGTACAACTACCAGCGTCGTTCCAAGGCTTTCGTCAAGATGCTCTGATGCACCATCGCACCAGAAGGCGGCCATGTGGCCGCCTTCTGTCTTATTTCTTCACCGCCGGTTTCGGTGGCGCTTTCGTCCCGAGCTGCAGCTCGGGCTTCATCTTCTCCAGTGATTTCGGCCCGATCCCGTCAACCTTGCTCAGATCGTCCAGCGACTTGAACGGGCCGTTGCGACTGCGGTAATCGACGATGGCCCGTGCCTTGGCCGGGCCGATGCCTTTGACCGCCTCCAGTTGCTGTGCGCTGGCACTGTTGACATCCACCGCGGCAAGGACCGGCACACTCCACGCCAGGGCCAGCCATACCCACACCCATTGCCTGATCACGATGCACTCCCGTTGACTGTCGGAGCCCACACCGTACGCCGGCAGTGCTGCCTGCCCCAAATCGGGTGACAAGCAGCGTGGCAAGAATGTCACAGGACAGGCGGCACTCGCCGCTATACGACATGCCGGACACGGTTGACGAACCGGACCGGCTGGCCGAGGCGGGAATCGAAAAGCAGATAGTGGCGATGGCTGCGGGTGTACATCATCCTGGAAACAGGAGCATCGAAAGCAATCACATCCCGGCGCAGCATGCTGGAAATAATGGCCGCATTGGAATTCCTTCCGTTCCGGGTTGCATAGCAGGACAGCAGATACAGCGGGCCGCTGCGGTCGCTGTCACGATAAGCCTTGAGGTAGCGACCCACGATAATGCTCCAGTCCAGCGCCGACAGTCTGGAACCGGCAGGACCGTACAGCGCGGCATCCCGGCTGCCATGCGTGGCAATCAGCGAACCATCCCGGAAGCGCGACTGGAACAGGAACAGATTGCCATTCTCGAGAGAAAGAAAATCGGGCTTCCGGGCCGAACCAACCAGCAAGCGGCCCGAGGCTTTGGCATAGAGGCCGGCCGAAGGCAGCAGCGCCCCGAATACCGTTGCCGCAATGCCCAGGCCCAGTGAAGCCCAGCCCAGCGCGCGCGAGGCCTCGGGGTGCGTCTCCTCCAGCACGGAGGACAGGATCCCGGTCACGTTGGCGCCAACCCCGAGCACTGCCGGCGTCATGAGCAGCCAGGACACCAGGCTGGTCAGCGGCAAGGCCACCGCCCCGAAAGTCAGTGCAGTCAGGAAGATACCCAGTATGCCGAATGCCAGCCCGATGCCTGCCTGAATGCTCATGGCAGCATAGCCGGACGGATCGGTGCGATTGACCGGATCGGCCTCGCAGAAAGCGTACGGATTCCTGCCACCTGCCGAGAACGGGCTGAACGGGTCCATGCGCAGGAAACGCTGCGCAGTGGGATCATAGCTGCGTGCACCATTGCCGAGGTGATACAGCGGCGCTCTCTGCCCAACCCAGTCGACCAGTTCGCCATGCATGCCAATGCGCAGTCGCGCACCGGCCGTCATGGCCGCTGAAGCCAGCCCCGCCCTTCCTGTCAGCATCTGCGTCCCCTTTTCACTCCGTTTCTGGTGCTATAGGCGATGCCGGAGGCCGGCACAGCAGCCTGCCGACGGGCGGAGAATGGCCGTAAAAAAGCCCCCCGGGCATGGCACGGGGGGCGGCTTTGCGCATTCAGTCGCACCAATGAAAGAAGCCCTCGTACAGGGTACGAGGGCTTCAGTATAGGACCTGGCGGTGACCTACTTTCGCATGGGCAAGTGCCACACTATCATCGGCGCAAAGCAGTTTCACGGTCCTGTTCGGGATGGGA
>NZ_QLTJ01000019.1:0-56395 GCF_003269145.1 Microvirgula sp. AG722
GTGGCCGAAGCCGCCGTGGTCGGCAAGCCGCACGAGGTCAAGGGTGAGGCCGTGGTGGCGTTCGTGGTGCTGAAGGGCCCGCGTCCGACCGGCGACGCCGCACGCCTGCTTGCCGTGGAACTGAAGAACTGGGTGTCGCACGAAATCGGCAAGATCGCCCGACCGGACGAGATCCGCTTTGGCGACGACCTGCCGAAGACCCGTTCCAGCAAGATCATGCGCCGCCTGCTGCGCTCGATCGCCAGGGGGGAGGAAATCACCCAGGACACGCCGACGCTGGTGAACGGCGAGGTGATCGCGCAGTTGCGCGAGGCGATGTAGTTCCGGTCGCCGAGATAAAAAAACACGACGACCAGTCCCTGGCGTCGTGTTTTTTCTGGCCCGTCAGATTCAACCCGGCTTGCGGCAGGCCATCAGGTAGTTGACCGAGGTCTCGTTATCGAGATGGTAGGTGCGGGTCAGCGGGTTGTAGCGCATGCCGCTGATATCGGCCAGTTCCAGTCCCGCGTTGCGTGCCATGCGCGTCAGTTCGGACGGCTTGATGAAACGCGCATAGTCGTGGGTGCCGCGCGGCAGCCAGTTCAGCACGTATTCGGCACCGACCACCGCCATCAGGTAGCTTTTCAGATTGCGGTTCAGGGTGGAGAAGAACACCCAGCCACCCGGTCGGGCCAGCGCGGCGCAGCTGCTGACCACGCTTTGCGGGTCAGGCACGTGTTCAAGCATTTCCATGCATACCACACGATCGAAGCTGGCCGGCTGTTCTGCCGCCAGCGCTTCGACCGCCACGCAGCGGTAGTCGATGGTCAGCCCCTGGTCGAGCGCGTGCAACTGCGCCACTTTCAGCGATTTCTTCGCCAGATCGACGCCGGTCACGGTCGCGCCGCGACGCGCCAGCGCTTCGGTCAGGATGCCGCCGCCGCAGCCGACGTCGACCACGCGCGCCGCATCCAGCGGCGCGTGGCGGTCGATATAGTCGGTCCGCAGCGGGTTGATCTGGTGCAGCGGCTTGAATTCACCGTCCAGATCCCACCATTTGTGGGCCATTTGGCTGAATTTGTCGATTTCGGTCTGGTCGACGTTCTGGCTCATGATTCCTGTCCTGTCAGTCTCCGCCGCCTCAGCGGGCGGCAATCTTGTTGCGCCAGGACTCGGCCACTGCCAGCAGGGCAGTATGGTCGAGCGTGGTCAGCGTGCGTGCGGCGAGCAGGTGGCGTCCGTCGACCCAGACGTCGCAGACCTGTTCGCGGCCGGCGGCGTACACTACATGCGAGATCGGATCGAAGGTCGGGGCGGTTTCCACCTGGGCCAGGTCGAGGGCGATGGCGTCGAAACGCTTGCCGACTTCGATCGAGCCGGTCTTTGCGCCCAGTCCCAGCGCCCGGGCGCCATTCAGTGTCGCCATGCGCAGTGCGGTGGCAGCCGGCACGGCGGTCGGGTCGAGGCTGCCGACCTTGGCCAGCAGCGCGGCCTGGCGGGTGTCGGACAGCATGTCGAGCTTGTTGTTCGACGCGGCGCCGTCAGTGCCGATGCCGACATTGACGCCGGCATCCAGCAGGCGCTGCACCGGGGCGATGCCGCTGGCGAGCTTCATGTTCGATGTCGGGTTGTGGGCGATATGGACGCCGCGGCGGGCAACCAGTTCGATCTCGTCGTCGCTCATGTGCACCATGTGTGCGGCGATCAGGCGCGGGCTGAGCAGCCCCAGCCGGTCGAGGCGCGCCAGAGGGCGCAACTGGTGCGCCTTCAGGCTGTCGTCGATCTCGCCGCGGGTTTCGTGGATGTGGCAGTGGATCAGCATGTCTTCCTGCTCCGCCAGCGTGACTACCTTGCGGAAGGTGTCGTCGCTGACGGTATACGGGGCATGCGGTGCCAGGGTAAACGTCACCAGTTCCTCGCCGATGAATTCGCGCCGCTCGGCCAGCGCCTTCTGCAGGTATTCGTCGGCGCTGCCTGCATACGGGGTCGGGAATTCGAGGATCGAGCAGCCGACAAAGGTGCGCAGGCCGGCGGCGAGGCCGGCGCGGGCGACCGCACCATGGAAGAAATACATGTCATTGATGGTGGTGGTGCCGGAGCGGATCATTTCCGCCATGGCCAGCAGCGTGCCGTCGTAGACGAAGTCGTCCTTGACGTGCTTGCCTTCTGCCGGCCAGATATGGTTTTGCAGCCAGTCCATCAGTGCCAGGTCGTCGGCATAACCGCGCAACAGCGTCATCGCCGAGTGGCCGTGCAGGTTCACCAGACCGGGCATCAGCACATGATTCGGCAGCGACACGGTATCGTCGGCGGTCCAGGCGGCGCGTTCGGCCGGCGGAACGATGGCGACGATGGCGCCGTCGCGGACGGCGATGCTGTGGCGTTCGAGTACGGTGGCGTGCGGCTCGACCGGAATGATCCAGCGGGCATCGATGAGCGTATCAGCGTGGGACATGGACTGGCCTTGGATGAAAGTTGCGGCGAGTGTAGGCGGGGTCGGCGGGGCAGGCAACCCGTGCCGGACCGCGAGCCGGGAAACGGGAGAGTGACAATGAGTGACTGTCATATCGTCAGTGCGCGGGTCTACGCGCCGGCGGACTGGCCGGCTGGCCATCGGGTGCTGGTCGACCGGCTGTGGCCGCGCGGTGTCCGCAAGGCGGCGCTGGAAGGTGTGGAGTGGAACAGGGCGGTGGCACCGTCGACCGGGCTGCGTCAGGCATGGCATGCCGGCGAGCTTGATCCGCGCGGCTTTGCGCTGGCCTACTGCAATGAGCTGGCTGCGGCGCCGGACGGCTGGCGGCCGCTGCTGGCCGGACTGGCGCGTGGCGAGACGCTGGTGTTGCTGACGGCCGTGCGCGATGTCGCGCACAGCCATGTTCCGGTGCTGGAGCAGTTTCTGCGCGCGCGCCTGGCAATGCCCGGTGATGCGCTGGCGTCGCCGGTCTGTTATGCGCCCGAACTGGACGGCAAGCGCCGCGACTGACCGCGCTCAGTCCGTGCCGGTTGCTGTCCGCCCCGCGCGCCAGGCGAAACGCGCCGGATCGCAGGCATCGACCAGGTCTTTTTCCACCGGCAGCGGTTCTCCGCAGATCTGGCTGGCGAGCAGTTCGCCGGCCAGTGCGCTCCAGGCCAGTCCGCGTGCGCCATAACCGAGCGCGCAGTACAGCCCGGGCTGGCGGGCGATGCGGTCCAGCCGGACGCTGGTGCGGGTGCCGGCAATGTCGACGGCGCCGACCAGCGGCAGGCGGTCGGGCGAGGTCGGGCGGTCACAGCCGCGGCCGTCCAGTTGCGCCGGATCGATGCCGGCCGAGGCGCCGGGCAGCATCGCCTCCAGCTTGGCCAGGTTCAGTGCATGCCATTGCGGCGCGGCCTCGCTGTCGGGCGGGGCCGCGGTCGCACCCAGCGCGCGCAGGCCGCGAAAGGCCGGGGTCAGGTAGGCATTGCGGCACAGGACGGTATCGGCCAGCGCCACGGCTGCGGCCGGCAGCAGGGTGACCACGCGCCGGCCGCGGGTCAGCGGCAGGTGGGCGGTCTGGGCCAGGGTCGAGGTCGCGGTGGCGATCACGACCACCGGTGCACGGGCCAGTTCGCTGCCCTGACTGTCACGGGCGATCCACTGGCCCTCGTCGTCCCGCGCCAGTGCGGCGACGTCGACGCCGGTGTGCACCCGGATCAGCTCCGGATGGCGGGCCAGGGCGGCAGCGCACCAGGCCGGCGGGTGGATCCAGGCGGCGGCCGGAAACCACCAGCCGCTGCTGGCGACGGGGGCTCCGGCGCGTGCGCTGGCGGCGTCGCGGTCCAGCCACTGCACGTAGTCGTCCGGGTAGCCGCTGTCGACGATGCGCCGCTGCAGCGCGGCCTGGGCTTCGTCGCGTGCCAGTTGCAGCACGCCGTCCTGATGCCAGTCGCGCAGTCCGGGCAGCGCTGCCAGATGGCGCAGGGTATACAGATAGCCGGCGCGGGCCAGTCTCGACTGCAGATTGTCATCGGCGCTGAGGACCGGCAGCAGCACGCCGGCGTGGTTGCCGGATGAGCGGGTGGCAATGGCGGCTTCCCGTTCCAGCACGGTGACCTGCCAGCCGCGCGATGCCAGTCGCTCGGCCGCCGCGGCCCCGGCCATGCCGGCGCCGATGACCAGCGCCTGCCGGGCAGGCCAGACCGGTGCACGCAGTGGCTCACGATGCAGGTAGGGGCCGGCGAGCATGTGCAGCTTGCCGCCATAGCCATCGTGGCGCACCACGGCAAAGCCGCAGGCGTTCAGCCCGCGGCGCACAAAGCCCGCTGCGGCATAGGTTGCCAGCGTTGCGTCCGGCCGTGCCAGCCGCGACAGGCTGCGGAACAGTTCCGGGGTCCACATGTCCGGATTCTTGGCCGGGGCGAACCCATCCAGATAGAAGGCGTTGAAACGCCCGGACAGGCGCGGCAGTTGCTCGGCGGCATCGCCGAATACCAGGGTCAGGGTGACGGCGCCGTCGTCGAAGTGCAGCCGGTGCATGCCGGCCGTCAGCGGTGGCCACTGGGCAAGCAGCCCGGCCGACAGGCCGGCGAAGTCCGGCCAGCGCGCATGCAGTCGCTGCAGGTCTTCGCGGCGGAACGGGAATTTCTCCACCGAGACAAAATGCAGGCGCGGGCAGCGCTGTGGATCGGCGCGCCAGGCGGCCCAGGTCACCAGGAAATTGAGGCCCAGTCCGAAGCCGGTCTCGAGGATGGAATAGGTATCGTGCCCGCGCCAGGCGGCGGGGAGGCCATTGCCGGTCAGATAGACATGACGCGCCTGCTCGGGGCCGCCATCTGCGGTGTGATAGACATCGTCGAACCGGGGCGAACACGGGGTGCCATCGGCGGCAAGGGACAGGGTGGCGGGCAGAATCGGCATGGCCGACATGATAACGGATGGGGTGCGGAGGTCGCAGGGAATGGCAGGGGTGGGCGGGGCTTGCCGCCGCTGCCCATTTGTGCTGCGGGCCGCCTGCCGGTCAGACCGGCATCATAGTCCCGGCAAGGGAAGGGAAATTGATCTGGGTCAAGTTATCCGGCTAATGCATGGCGCATTGTAATCAAGAGACAAGAAGACAATTGCCTGAGAGAGAGGAATGCTACAGATGACCGACAACACGAAACCGACCCCGGGCGCCGAGCCGGCAGCCGCGACCGACGACAGCAAGGCACCCGCGGCAGAAAAGAGCAGCAAGACCTCCTCGCGCAGCAGCGCTGCCAGCCGTGCCCATGAGCAGGCCGTGGCCGAGATTCAGGCCATCAGCGAGGGGGCGACGGCGATGCAGGTCGCCCTGGCGCCGCACGGCACCAGCGAAGACAGCACCTATGCACCGCTGCCGGCCGGTTACCCGTACCGTACCCGCCTGCGTCGTCCGGAGTACGAGCAGCGCAAGATCGAACTGCAGATCGAGCTGCTGAAAGTGCAGAGCTGGGTCAAGTCGACCGGCCAGCGCATCGTGATCCTGTTCGAAGGGCGTGACGCGGCCGGCAAGGGCGGCACCATCAAGCGTTACATGGAACATCTGAACCCGCGCGGCGCCCGCGTGGTGGCACTGGAAAAACCGACCGAGGTCGAACGCGGCCAGTGGTATTTCCAGCGTTATATCCAGAATCTGCCGACCTCGGGCGAAATCGTGTTCTTCGACCGCTCGTGGTACAACCGCGCCGGCGTCGAACGGGTGATGGGCTTCTGCTCGCCGACCGAATATCTCGAATTCCTGCGCCAGACGCCGGAACTGGAACGCATGCTGGTCAACAGTGGCCTGCACCTGTTCAAGTACTGGTTCTCGGTCAGCCGCGAAGAGCAGCTGCGCCGCTTCATTTCGCGCCGTGACGACCCGCTCAAGCACTGGAAGCTGTCGCCGATCGACATCCAGTCGCTCGACAAGTGGGATGAGTACACCATGGCGAAGAAGGCGATGTTCTTCCATACCGACACCGCCGCCGCCCCGTGGACCGTGATCAAGTCGGATGACAAGAAGCGTGCACGCCTCAACTGCATCCGCCATTTCCTGTCGGTGCTCGACTATCCGGACAAGGACCACAGCGTGGTCGGCCATGGCGCCGATCCATTGCTGGTCGGCAATGCCACCTCGATGCTGGAAGCCGAAGAAACGCGCATCGACGCCTTCTGACGACTCCCCGCATGACCGCATGGGCCGGGCCGGGAAAGCCCGGCCCATGTTTTTTCCGACCCGCGGCGCGGTCAGAGAATGCGGCATGCCACCCGGTTTCGCCCCTGCCGCTTGGCGTCGTACAGGGCATGGTCGGCCTCGTCGATCAGTGTCGTCTCCCCTGCCGCCTGGGGATCACTCCGCCGGCAACCCAGCCCGATGCTGACGGTGACGACCAGCCTTTCCCGTCCTGCCGGGGACGCGGCCGGAATGCCCCGGGCCATGATGGCGTTTCGCAGCCGTTCGGCTGCCTGGCGCGCCTCGTTCGCGTCGGTGTCCGGCAGGATGACGGCGAACTCCTCGCCGCCATAGCGTGCGACGATATCACTGCTGCGGGCACTGTCCTGCAGACAGGCTGCGACCTGACGAAGACAGTCGTCTCCGGCCGGGTGCCCATAGGTATCGTTGTACCGTTTGAAGAAATCGATATCGATCATCAGCAGCGACAGGGGCCGGCGCGTGTGTGCCATCAGCTGCTGTTCGTGGGCCAGCGCCGTGTCGAAATAGCGCCGTGAGTACAGGCCGGTCAGCCCGTCACGGATCGAGATCTGATAGGCGCTCTGGTACAGCGTCTTCAGTTGCCTCTGCATGCGCAGCACTTCAAACAGCAGCGCACCGAGCAGGGTGGCGGAAGCGGTCAGTTCAAACAGGCGCGACAGATACCAGCCGGCCGTGAAGCGCAATGCACTGGAGAAATTGACCGTCAGGTACAGCAGGTAAGCCAGGCAGCTGAAAGCCAGCCAGCAATCGAAGCTGCGTCGCAGCCGGGTGACCAGCAGCACGCTGAGCAGGGCGCATGCCCAGCAGGCCAGAATGAACAGGCCGGGCCAGCCCCGGGCCAGCGATGCATAGCTGCCCTGCCCGTCCTGCAGCAGGGGCAGATTTGACGCCAGGCCGTTGACGAGCGCGCAGGCACAACCGACAAGCAGGACCGGCACGAAGGCGACAAGGGCGACCCGGCAGTGGATCTCGCCCCTGGCTGCCGTCCGCGCCGGCCATTTCCGCCACAGCAGCATGGCCAGCAGGATCAGCAGGGCGTGGCCGGCGAGCTTGGCCACCCACAGCCAGCCCAGTGCCGGGGCCAGCCGGGCGAAGTGGTCATCGCTGGTGAGTACGCCGGGCAGACTGACCAGCAGAACCAGCGTCAGCAGGGACGAATAGGCGAAGGCAATGGATATCAGGGCATCCGGGTCATTGCGTTCCATATGAAACTGCAGCAGCACCAGATAGGCAATGATGGCGTTCAGCGTGGCCTGCGCGCTGGAAAAAACCGGCACCAGCAGCGGGACGCGCGGCGCCGGCTGGCTGGCGTGGGGCAGAACCAGAACGGCCGCCAGGATCAGCATTGCCGCGCAGAGTGAGGCAAAGAGCCGGTGAGGTCGGATATTTCCAACGGAATGAAGTTCAATCATCTGGGGCCGCGGCGTCTTGATGCAATAGCGAATGACGCCATTGTCCTGCCTCCCATGCCGGCAGCCGGGGGGAGACATCAGATGTCTCCGGCGCGTACCGCTACCCGTCAGTCCTTTCTGCCGCGCAGACGACCCGGTTGCGCCCCTGCCGCTTGGCTTCGTACAGCGCGTCGTCCGCCTCGCCGATCAGGGTTTGCATGGTCTTTCTGGGTTCTGCCCCGGGCGGCTGGTGGCTCAGGCCGATGCTGACGGTGACGACCGGCTCGTTCGCGTCGGCCGGCCGGACTGACGGAATGCCCAGCGCCATGATCTGGCTGCGCAGTCGCTCGGCGGTCTGGCATGCAAGCTCCCTGCCGGTGTCCGGCAGGATGACGACGAACTCTTCGCCGCCATAGCGCGCGACGATGTCACTGCCCCGGAAACCGTCGAGCAGGCTGGCGGCAACCCGACGGATGCAGTCGTCGCCGGCCAGATGACCGTGGGTGTCATTGTACTGCTTGAAATAATCGATATCGACCATCAGCAGTGACAGCGGGCGGCGGGAGCGTTCGGCGGCGGCCAGCTCGCGTGCCAGCGCGGTGTCGAAGTAACGGCGCGAGTACAAGCCGGTCAGCCCGTCGCGAATCGATGCCTGATAGGCATTGCTGTACAGTTTTTTCAGCCGTTGCTGCATGCGCAGCACTTCGAACAGCAGGGCGCCGAGCAGCGTGGCGGCAGCGGCCAGTTCAAAGAAGCGCGAGGTGTACCAGCCAATGGTAAAGCGGGAGGCACTAGTGAAATTGACTATCAGGTAAAGGATGTAGGAATAGGCGCTGAATGCCAGCCAGCAGTCGAAACCGCGCTGCAGGCGGGTGACCAGCAGGATGCCCAGCAGTGCCAGGGTCCAGCAGGCGAGCATGAAATAGCCGGCCCTGCCGTGTGCCAGGCCGGAATAGCTGCCGCTGGCGTCCATCAGGCCGGGCAGCAGATCCCGGTTGTAGCCGAGGAAGGCATAGACCATGACGGCCAGCACCACCGGCATGATGGCGAAAACGGCGGTCTGATAGCCGACGCTGCGTTCACTGGCCAGCAGAGCCGGCCGGCCTTTCAGCACCAGCATCGCCAGCAGGATCAGCAATGCGTGACCGCTGAGTCTGGCCACCCACAGCCAGATTGCGATCGGCGCGAAGCGCTCGAAATTGCCGCCTTCGGTGAATACGCCGGGCAGGCTGACGATCTGTATCGCCGACAGCAGGGCCGAAAATGCGAACCCGATCGAGATCAGGGCGGTCGGATACTTGCGATCGGCATAGAACTGCAGCACTACCAGGTAGGCAATGACGGCATTCAGCGTGGCCTGCACACTGGAAAAGACCGGCACCAGCAGGGCCACCCGCTCGGCGGGCAGGTCGGCATAGGGCAGGAGGGCGAGGGCGACAACGGTCATGACAGCGGCGGTCAGACCGGCGAGGAAACGACTGAGGCGGGTGTATCTGGCAGAGAAGGTGGTGGTCATCAATGAGCTGCAAGAGGTCTTTGCTGTGGACATATTGTCTTGTTGTCCGACGGGTTTGCCGGGACAGGCGAAGGCCTCTTCCGGCGGGATGCCGGGGAGTGGAGGGCCTGCTGCGTTTCTGCGAGTTTCCTCTGTATTCGTCTTGCGCTGCCAATACTGTAGCAGCTTGCCGGCAGCCCGTTCCGGACCCTGTCAAAAACAAAGGTAAGGTGTAATGACCTATTTTTATGGGCTTATTCCCATGGAATGCGTTATAACCCTGTGATTTGGGCGCTGGGGAAATACGATGCAAGTGAACCGGGGGCTGACGCTGAAAAAGCGCCTGTATGCGATGCTCGTCTGCATGTTGCTGGGTCTGGCCGCCTATGGCGCCTATTCGGTTTACCAGCTGCGACAACACATTCTGGAAGAGAAAAAACGCACATTGCATGCCCTGGTCGACTCGTCGTTCGGTGTGATCCAGCAGCAATACGACCTGTTCAAGGCCGGCAAACTGACCGAAGCGCAGGCACAGCAGCTGGCCAAGGATAATCTGCGCAAGAGCCGTTACAACGGCGGCAGTGATTATTTCTTCATCTACGATTTCAATGGCGTCAACGTGATGCACGCGTCCAAGCCCGAACGCGAGGGCAAGAATTTCATGGACTCGGCCGACCCGACCGGCAAGCAGTACATCAAGGAATGGATCCGGCTGCTGCAGCGCGACAAGGAAGCCTATATCGGCTACCTGTTCCCGAAGAAGGGCTCGCAGACCCCGGTCGAGAAAGTCTCCTACGCCAGGGCCTTTGAACCGTGGGGCTGGTGGCTGGGAACCGGCGTGTATATCGAGGACGTGGACAGCAGCTTCCGCCAGGCCGCACTGGAGTCGCTGGGCTTCCTGCTGGTGATCGGCCTGCTGCTGGGCATTATCGGCTGGAGCGTGAACCGCAGTGTCCAGCGGCAGATTGGCGGCGAGCCGGCGGCGGCGGCCGACCTGGTGGAAGACTTCGCCAGTGGCAACCTGACCCGCAGCATCGTGTCCAGCAGCGATCTGCCCGGCAACCTGCTGAAGACCCTCGGCAGCATGCAGACCAAGCTTGGCGAGATCGTGCGCAATATCCGCAGCTGCACCGAGCAGCTTGCCCAGCAGTCGGGCGAGCTGTCGGCATCATCCAGCGGCATCAGCCAGGCCGCACGCAGTCAGGCAGAGTCCAGTGCGGCGACCGCGGCGTCGATCGAGGAACTGACGGTCAGCATCAACGAGGTGACCGCCATCGCCCACGCCACCGAGGACAATTCGCGCAAGACCGTCGAGCTGGCCGGGAAGGGCGACAGCGTGGTGCGCCAGGTGACCCAGCAGATCGAGAACATCGCGGCATCGGTGACCGACTCCACCGAGCGCATCAACTCGCTGGTGGGACGCTCGCAGGAAGTCGGCCAGATCACGCTGGTGATCAAGGAGATCGCCGACCAGACCAACCTGCTGGCACTGAACGCGGCGATCGAAGCTGCCCGGGCCGGCGAGCAGGGCCGCGGCTTTGCCGTGGTCGCCGACGAAGTGCGGCGGCTGGCCGAACGCACCACGACTGCAACGGCGGAGATCTCCGCCATGATCGACGCGATCCAGGCCGATACGCTGTCGGCGGTACAGTCGATGGAAAGCACCATGCCGCGCGTGCGGCAGGGGCAGGAACTGGTACGCCAGGCCACCGACGTGCTGGAGGACATCCAGGTCCAGGCCGAGGATTCGCTGGTCAAGGCGCGCGACGTGGCCAGCGCCAACCAGGCACAGGCGACCACTGCCAGCGGCATTGCCGAACGCATGGCCGGCATGGCGTCGCTGACCGAGCAGACCAATGCGGCCGCACGCGGCAATGCCGAAGCCGCCGAGCAGCTGCAGGCGCTGTCCGGCACCCTGCGTGAAGCGGTGAATTACTTCAAGGTGTGAGCCGGGGGGCGCTTGCCGGTGTTTCTCCGGCCCCGCCCGCCTGCCCCCGCTCAATCGCGGTAACGCAGGGCATCGACCAGCACCGAGAACGCCGGTGAGGGCTGGCGGCGGCTCGGGTAATACAGATGGTAGCCCGGAAAGGTGGGGCACCAGTCATCGAGCACGCGCTGCAGCCGGCCAGCGGCGCAGTGCCCGAGCACCATGTCCTCCGGCAGATAGGCAAGGCCGAAACCGGCCAGCGCCGCGTTGAGAATGGGCGGGCTGCTGTTGAAAACCAGCTGGCCGTCGACCCGGACTTTCAGTTCGCGCCCGTCCTTTTCGAACTCCCAGGCATAGAGACCGCCGTAGGTTGGCAGCCGCAGGCCGATGCAGGCATGCGTCGCCAGCGCCTGCGGGCTGGTCGGCTGCGGATGGGTCGAAAAGTAGGCCGGGGTGCCGACTACGGTCATGCGCACATCCGGGCTGATGCGCACCGCGATCATGTCCCTGGCCACCTGTTCGCCGAGGCGGATGCCGGCGTCGAAGCGTTCGGCCGCGATATCGGTCAGGCCGTAGTCGATGTTCACCTCCACCCTGATGTCCGGGTAGTCCGGCAGAAACGCGGCCAGCCTCGGCCAGAGCACGGTGCTGGCCGCATGTTCGGCCGCGGTGATGCGCAGGGTGCCGGCCGGCTTCTCGCGCAACTCGCTCAGTGCCGCCAGTTCGGCCCCGATTTCGTCGAAATGCGGCCCGACGGTGGACAGCAGCCGCTGACCGGCTTCGGTCGGGGATACGCTGCGCGTGGTGCGGGTCAGCAGGCGCAAGCCGAGGCTTTCTTCCAGCCCGCGCACGGTATGGCTCAGGGCTGATTGCGATATGCCGAGCTTCGCCGCCGCCCGGGTAAAGCTGCGCTCGCGCGCCACCGCCAGGAAGGCCTGGAGGTCGTTGATGTCGTTGCGCACTATTGATGATTCCTTTTCATGGGCGCTTGCAGATTATGCCGTCTAATCAGGTAATGCCAGGGCTGATACATTCCCGGCATCGACCGTCGCTATGGGTGACGGCCATCCCGGCAGAGGAGTCATGGCAAATGGACATTCAACGAAACGGATCGCAGGCTGCGATCAGGGGGCCGGCAGGCTGTTTCACCGGCAGTGTGCGCATTGATTTGCTGCTCGAGCCAACCGGTCCGGCGCGGACGGTAAGTGCCAGCGTGAGCTTCGGGCCCGGCGCCCGCACTGCATGGCATACCCACCCGCTGGGCCAGACGCTGATCGTGACCGCCGGCTGTGGCCGGGTACAGCGCGACGGCGGTCCGGTCGAAGAGATCCGGCCAGGAGATGTGGTCTGGATTCCGGCCGGCGAAAAGCACTGGCATGGCGCGGCGCCGACCACGGCCATGACCCATATCGCAATTCAGGAGCAGCTCGACGGCAAGAGCGCCGACTGGCTGGAACCGGTCAGCGAGGCGCAGTACCCGGCCTGACCGCTTCCGGCTGCTTCTCGTCAGCAGGACGCAAGACAATAAAAAGCCCCGCCGGGTTCAGGAACCTGGCGGGGCTTCCGTGACCAGCCCTTACTCCGGCCGCATGTGCGGGAACAGGATCACGTCGCGGATCGACGGGGCGTCGGTCAGCAGCATGACCAGGCGGTCGATACCGATGCCGCAGCCACCGGTCGGCGGCAGGCCGTATTCCATGGCGCGGATGTAGTCAGCGTCGTAGTGCATGGCTTCGTCGTCGCCGGCGTCCTTCTGTGCAACCTGCGACATGAAGCGGGCGGCCTGATCTTCCGGATCGTTCAGCTCCGAGTAGCCGTTCGCATGTTCGCGGCCGACGATAAACAGCTCGAAGCGTTCGGTGATGGCCGGATCGGCATCGGAGCCGCGTGCCAGCGGCGACACTTCAACCGGGTAGTCGATGATGAAGGTCGGGTTCCACAGCTTGCCTTCAGCGCATTCCTCGAACAGCGCCAGTTGCAGGCTGCCGAGCCCCGGTGCCGGCGGCAGCTTGCCGCCGAGGCGCTTGATCTCGCCGGCGACCCAGGTCGCGTCGCCAAGCTGGGCATCGGTGTATTCCGGGTTGTAGTGCTTGATCGCGCCGACGATGGTGAAGCGGTCGAACGGCTTGCCGAGGTCGACTTCCTTGCCATTGTAGGTGACCAGCGTGCTGCCGCAGGCGACTTCGGCGCAGGCACGAATGATCTTCTCGGTCATCTCCATCATGCGTTCATAGCCGCAATAGGCTTCGTAAAACTCGATCATGGTGAACTCGGGGTTGTGGCGCGTGCTCATCCCCTCGTTGCGGAAGTTGCGGTTGATCTCGAACACGCGTTCCAGCCCGCCGACCACCAGCCGCTTCAGATACAGCTCCGGCGCGATGCGCAGGTACAGCGGCATGTCGAGTGCATTGTGGTGGGTGACGAACGGCTTGGCGGCAGCGCCACCCGGAATCGGGTGCATCATCGGCGTTTCGACCTCGAGATAGCCTTCGGCCACCATGGTGTCGCGCACGCTCTGCACGATTTTCGAGCGCTTGATGAAGGTGTCGCGCGAAGCATCGCTCATGATCAGGTCGGCGTAGCGCTGACGGTACTTCTGTTCCTGGTCGGCCAGGCCGTGGAACTTGTCCGGCAGCGGGCGGATCGACTTCGACAGCAGGCGCAGCTCGGTCACTTCGATAGACAGCTCGCCGGTGCGGGTCTTCATCAGGATGCCGCGTGCGCCGAGGATATCGCCAAGGTCCCAGGTCTTGAATGCGGCGTACACCTCATCGCCGATATTGTCGCGGCTGATGTAGAACTGGATGCGGGCCGAACCGTCGCGGACGGTGGCGAAGCTGGCCTTGCCCATCACGCGCTTCAGCATCATCCGGCCGGCGACGACGACTTCCACCTTCTCGGCTTCGAGCGCTTCCTTGTCGGTCTCGCCGTAGCGGGCGTGCAGGTCGGCTGCCATGTGGCTGCGACGGAAGTCGTTCGGGAAGGCGATGCCGTGCTTGCGGATTTCCGCCAGCTTCTGGCGTCGTTCGGCCATGATCTGGTTTTCGTCCTGGGCGACTTGCCCGCTGCTGATGTCTTGTTCGGACATGATGGGTGTGACTCCTGTAGGAAAGCGGTGAATGTCTGACTTGTCTGGAAAAAAACAGGGCCGCAGTGACATTCAGTCAGCGCGGCCCGGTGTTGGCTATGTGGTTCGGGCGCGCTTACACGCCCTGTTTAAGACTGGCTTCGATAAAGCCGTCGAGGTCGCCATCCATGACGCCCTTGACGTTGCCGACTTCCACCAGCGTGCGCAGGTCCTTGACCCGTGACTGGTCGAACACGTACGAGCGGATCTGGTGGCCCCAGCCCACGTCGGTCTTCGAATCTTCAAGTGCCTGCTTTTCCTCGTTGCGCTTGCGCAGCTCGAATTCGTACAGGCGCGCCTTCAGCATCGACATCGCCTCGGCACGGTTCTTGTGCTGCGAGCGGTCGTTCTGGCACTGGACGACGATATTGGTCGGCAAGTGGGTGATGCGGACGGCGGAGTCGGTCTTGTTGATGTGCTGACCGCCGGCACCGGATGCGCGATAGGTATCGATGCGCAGGTCGGCCGGGTTGATGTCGACTTCGATCGAGTCATCGACTTCCGGGTAGACGAACACGCTGGCAAACGAGGTCTGGCGGCGGTTGTTCGAGTCGAACGGGCTGTTGCGGACCAGGCGGTGGACGCCGCTTTCGGTACGCAGGAAGCCATATGCGTATTCGCCCTCGACCTTCAGCGTGGCGCTCTTCAGGCCGGCGACTTCGCCTTCGGACTCTTCGATCACCTCGACCTTGAAGTCCTTGCGTTCGCAGTAGCGCAGGTACATGCGCTCCAGCATCGATGCCCAGTCCTGTGCCTCGGTGCCGCCGGCGCCCGACTGGATGTCGATAAAGCAGTTGTTCGGGTCCATCTGGTTCGAGAACATGCGGCGGAATTCCAGCAGCTCGATCTTCTTCTCGGCGTCGTCCAGGTCATCGCGGACGGCGAGGATGGTGTCGTCGTCGCCTTCCGCGCGGCCCATCTCGAACAGCTCGCGGCTGTCGGACAGTGTCGACAGGATGCCGTCGACCACCAGCACCACGTCTTCGAGTGCCTTTTTCTCGCGGCCGAGATCCTGCGCGCGCTTGGGATCGTCCCAGATGGTCGGATCCTCCACCAGCCGGCTGACTTCTTCCAGGCGATCCTTCTTGCCGTCGTAGTCGAGGTACTGGCGGATATCGGCGGTGCGGCTCGCGAGGTCGGCGAGCTGGTTGTCGATCAGGTTGAGAACTTCGGCTTCGATCATGGTGCAGTCAGTAGTGGACAGGGTACGACAGGGAATAACTTACCAGTATATCGGAGTCGCGGCTGCGAATGAACAGCGCGCTTGTCGGCAAGCGTCGGAGAAAAACAAAAAAGCGCATCTTGAGATGCGCTTTTCGGGGCTTGCGGTGGAATTACAGCAGGTGGGCGATGCCCGCGCGCTCTTCTTCCAGCTCGGCCAGGGTGAAGTTCAGGCGTTCGCGGCTGAACTCGTCGATTTCCAGACCTTGCACGCGGGTGTATTCACCGTTGGCGCAGGTGACCGGGACGCCGTAGATCACGCCTTCCGGAATGCCGTAGCTGCCGTCCGACGGGATACCCATGGTGACCCACTTGCCGTTGGTGCCCAGCACCCAGTCGCGGATGTGGTCGATGGCGGCGTTGGCGGCCGATGCGGCCGACGACAGACCACGTGCTTCGATGATGGCACCGCCGCGCTTGCCGACGGTCGGCAGGAACACGTCGCGGTTCCAGGCTTCATCGTTGATCAGCGCCTTGACCGACTGGCCGTCGATGGTGGCGAAGCGGTAGTCGGCGTACATCGTCGGGCTGTGGTTGCCCCAGACGGTCAGCTTCTCGATCGAGGCGACGTCCTTGCCGGTCTTGGCAGCGATCTGCGACAGCGCGCGGTTGTGGTCCAGGCGCAGCATGGCGGTGAAGTTCCTGGCCGGCAGGTCCGGGGCCGACTTCATGGCAATGTAGGCGTTGGTGTTGGCCGGGTTGCCGACCACCAGCACGCGCACGTCGCGCGCGGCGACTTCATTCAGCGCCTTGCCCTGCACGGTGAAGATTTCGGCGTTGGCGGTCAGCAGGTCCTTGCGTTCCATGCCCTTGCTGCGCGGACGGGCGCCAACCAGCAGGGCGACTTGTGCGTCCTTGAACGCCACTTTCGGGTCGTCGGTGGCAACCATGCCGGCGAGCAGCGGGAATGCGCAGTCTTCCAGTTCCATCATCACGCCCTTGACGGCGTTCTGGGCTTGCGGGAGGTCGAGCAGTTGCAGGATGACCGGCTGGTCCTTGCCGAGCATTTCGCCCGAGGCGATGCGGAACAACAGGCTGTAACCAATCTGGCCGGCAGCGCCGGTAACGGCGACACGAACGGGGGCTTTCATCTGGGCATTCTCCTTTGCGTTGGATGGTTGCGGTCGTGGCCCGTCGCGACCCGGTGCGGCCTCATGGTCGGGCCGGGCATGCAATACAGCGAATGTTGTACCGGGCGAGGTTCGACGCGCTCTGATGCGCCGCGGAGTTTAGCACGCGACTCGGGCGCTTTAGAACCGCCAATCCCGTGTATAAGCAATCGGTTATCATGTGGTTTTGTGTCTTATATAAGACTTGGGTAGACGGTGGACTGACCCCAAGGTATAACGTCTCCAATGCCTGCCGACCAGCCCAGATTCCAGCCGCTCTACGAGCAGATCCGCCAGCGGATCGTCGAGCGGATCGCGTCCGGCGAATGGCAGGCCGATGCGATGCTGCCGTCCGAGTGGGAACTGGCCGCCGAGTTCGCCGTCAGCCAGGGCACCGCCCGCAAGGCGCTGAACGATCTGACCCGCGACGGCTGGCTGTACCGCCGCCAGGGCCGCGGCACCTTCGTTGCACCCGGCGAGTCCGAGTGGGGTGAGGGCAAGCTGGTCAGTCCCGGGCATTTTGCCGAGCTGGCCGATCCGATGCAGCCGGAACTGCTGTCGGTCGCGCGCGTCCCCTCCGGGGAAGACGTCGCGCGGGCGCTGCAGCTGCGGCGCGGCGCGATGCTGCATCATGTACGCCAGGTGTGGCGCCAGCGTGGGGTCACGCTGGCGGTAGACGAGATTCTGTTGCCGGTCGAGCGTTTTGCCGACCTGGATTCCAGGCGCTTGCGCCTGGCCGGTGGTGGCCTGTATGCGTTACTGGAACGCCAGTACGCCGTCAGGATCCGCCCGCTGCATGTGCAGTACCGCGGCGTGCTGGCCGACCGGGAAGTCCGGACGCTGCTGGCCGCCGAACCCGACGAACCGCTGCTGTCGATGGTGCGGCTCGGCGGGACGGTGGAAGGCGAGCCGGTCGAGTGGCGACAGCGTCTGTTGCGCTCTGCCCGGTGGTCGTGGCAGACGCGTATATGATAGTTTTTGCGCTGCGGCATTCGGGCGTCGTATGACGTTGTCGCTTTTGATAAACTTGTCGATTGCCGAACTGGTGGCACGTCCGCCAGCCTGGCATCAGTCGCCCGCGCCGACGTCCTCACGAGGGGCGGGCAACGGTGCAGCCTGTCGGCGGACGGCCGTCCGTCAAATATGTAAGTGTTAGGTGTCTTGTTTCACAAGGAAGCTTTCATGCAGAAGAAACGACCCAAGCACCTTGACCTGTCGAAGATCACACTGCCCATCGGGGCGAAAGTGTCGATCCTGCACCGGGTCAGTGGTGTTGCCCTGTTCCTCGCCCTCCCGCTTCTGGTGTTCCTCCTTCAGGGTTCCCTGAGTGCCGAAGCATCCTTCGATACGTATCGCGCGATCATTGCCTTTCCGCTGATGAAGCTGATCCTGATCGGCCTGCTGTGGGCATTCCTGCACCACTTCTGTGCCGGCATCCGCTTCCTCCTGTATGACATCCACAAAGGCCAGCAGCTTGCGACCGCGCGTGCGTCCGCCAAGGCCGTGTTCGTCGTCAGCATTGCGCTGACCATCATCCTCGGGGGGATTCTGTGGTGAGCAACACTCGTCTGGTAGTAGGCGCCGGTTACGGCGTGAAGGATTGGCTGGTCCAGCGTCTGACCGCTGCGGTCATGCTGGTCTATGTGGTGCTGTTCGTGCTGGTGCTGCTGGCCGCGCCGTCGTCATATGACGGCTGGAAGGCGCTGTTCTCGCACACCTGGGTGCGCATTCCGACCCAGATCACGTTCATCGCGCTGTTCTGGCACGCCTGGGTCGGCGTCCGTGACCTGTGGATGGACTATGTGAAGCCGGCCGGCACCCGTCTGGCATTGCACGTGCTGACTGCCGTCTGGCTGATCGGCTGTCTGGTGTATTCGTTCGTTGTCGTGTGGGGAATCCAATAATGTCCGTACCTGTCCGTCGTTTTGATGCCGTTATCGTCGGCGCCGGTGGTGCGGGTCTGCGGGCCGCACTGCAACTGTCCGAGGCCGGGCTGAAGACTGCCGTGCTGTCCAAGGTGTTCCCGACCCGTTCCCATACCGTTGCCGCACAGGGTGGTATCTCCGCCTCGCTGGGCAATGTGCAGGAAGACCGCTGGGACTGGCACATGTACGACACCGTCAAGGGGTCTGACTGGCTGGGCGACCAGGACGCGATCGAATTCATGTGCCGCAAGGCGCCGGAAGCCGTGATCGAGCTCGAACACTTCGGCATGCCGTTCGACCGCCTCGAAGACGGCAAGATCTACCAGCGTCCGTTCGGCGGCCACATGGCCGATTTCGGCAAGACGCCGGTGCAGCGTGCCTGTGCCGTCGCCGACCGTACCGGCCACGCCATGCTGCACACGCTGTACCAGCGCAATGTGCGCGCCAACACCCAGTTCTTCGTCGAGTGGATGGCCCTTGACCTGATCCGCGACGCCGATGGCGACGTGGTCGGCGTCACCGCGCTGGAACTGGAAACCGGCGACATCTTCATCATTCACGCCAAGGCCGTGCTGTTCGCCACCGGCGGTGGCGGTCGCATCTACGCCGCGTCGACCAATGCGTTCATCAATACCGGTGACGGGCTGGGCATGACGGCGCGCGCCGGCATCCCGCTGGAAGACATGGAATTCTGGCAGTTCCACCCGACCGGCGTGGCCGGCGCGGGCGTGCTGATCACCGAAGGCGTGCGCGGCGAAGGCGGCATCCTGCTGAACAGCAATGGCGAGCGTTTCATGGAACGTTACGCACCGAACGCCAAGGATCTGGCGAGCCGCGACGTGGTGTCGCGCGCGATGGCCGTGGAAATCTTCGAAGGCCGCGGCTGCGGCAAGAACAAGGACCACGTGCTGCTGAAGCTCGACCACCTCGGCCCCGAGATCATCAATCACCGCCTGCCGGGCATTCGCGAAATCGCGATCAAGTTCGCCGGCGTCGACCCGATCAAGGAACCGATTCCGGTCGTGCCGACCACCCACTACATGATGGGCGGCATTCCGACCAACTATAAGGGCGAAGTCATTTCGCCGCGCGAAGGTGACGACGAGGCCCGCGTCCACGGTTTCTACGCCGCTGGCGAATGCGCGTGCGCGTCAGTCCACGGGGCGAACCGCCTTGGCACCAACTCGCTGCTCGACCTGGTCGTGTTCGGCAAGTCGGCTGGCGAAAGCATGATCGAGTTCATCAAGAACGAACGTCCGGCGCACAAGCCGCTGCCGGAAAACGCAGCCGATTTCTCGCTGGCCCGCGTCAACCGTCTGGAAACGCAGACCGATGGCGAAGACGTCGATGCCGTGCGCCGCGCACTGCAGCAGACCGTCCAGCGTCACGCCGGGGTGTTCCGCACCCAGGACGTGCTGGCAGAGGGCGTGGCCCAGGTTCGCGAAGTCGCCGAACGCGTGAAGCGGATCAAGATCAAGGACACGTCCAAGACCTGGAACACCGCGCGCATGGAAGCGCTGGAGCTGGAAAACCTGATCGAAGTGGCGATGGCCACCATGATCTCGGCCGAAGCCCGCAAGGAATCGCGCGGCGCCCATGCCCGCGACGATTATCCGGAACGCGACGACGCCGAGTGGATGAAGCACACGCTCTACCACCGCGAAGGCCAGAAGCTGACCTACAAGGCCGTGCACACCAAGCCGCTGACGGTCGACTACATCCAGCCGCAAAAGCGCGTCTACTAAGGGAACCGATCAAATGGAAACGATGCGTTTTTCGCTCTATCGCTACAACCCGGAGAAGGACGACAAGCCGTACATGCAGGATTACGTGCTTGAAGTCGATTCCCACGACGTGAAGCTGCTGGATGCGCTGGTCAAGCTGAAGGCCCAGGATGACTCGCTGTCGTTCCGCCGTTCGTGCCGCGAAGGCATCTGCGGCTCGGACGCGATGAACATCAACGGCCGCAACGGTCTGGCCTGCATCACCGACCTGCGCAGCCTGAAGCAGCCGATCACGCTGCGTCCGCTGCCGGGTCTGCCGGTCATTCGCGACCTGATCGTCGACATGACCCAGTTCTTCAAGCAGTACCACTCGATCAAGCCTTACCTGGTCAACGACACGCCGGCGCCGGAACGCGAACGCCTGCAGTCGCCGGAAGACCGCGAGAAGCTCGATGGCCTGTACGAGTGCATCCTGTGCGCCTGTTGCTCGACCTCGTGCCCGTCGTTCTGGTGGAACCCGGACAAGTACGTCGGCCCGGCCGGCCTGCTGGCTGCCTACCGCTTCATCATCGACAGCCGCGATGAAGCCACCAACGCGCGTCTGGATAACCTGAACGACCCGTACCGGCTGTTCCGTTGCCACACCATCATGAACTGCACCGAGGTGTGCCCGAAGGGTCTGAACCCTGCCAAGGCCATTGACAGCATCAAGGGCATGATGGCGATCCGGGCGATCTGACCGATGTCACGCTATGACCGCGAAGCGCGTTCGAAGATCCGCTGGCATTCCCGCCGCGGGCTCCTCGAGCTGGACCTGATTCTCACCCGGTTTCTCGAGCGGGAATTCGACCAGCTCAGCGACGAGCAGATCGACGCCTACGTGCGCGTGCTGGAGCACGGCGAGAACGATTTCCTCGATCTCGTCAACGGCAAGTTCGATCTTGAAGATCCTGACTGCCAGGCCATCGTCGAGCGCTTGCGCCACGGGTGACCGGCCTTGCCGGCCGTCGCAAAGGGATGGCCGGCAAGCGCACAACAAAATACTGAGAGGGAGTAAAGCTGTGGAAACTAATCGCAAAGTCACGCTGAACTACAACGACGGTCAGAGCATCGACCTGCCGGTTCTGGAAGGCAGCCTGGGCCCGGACGTCGTCGACATCCGCACCTTCGGCAAGACCGGCATGTTCACCTTCGACCCGGGCTTCCTGGCCACCGCCAGCTGCGAGTCCAAGATCACCTTCATCGATGGTGACGAAGGCAAGCTCTACTATCGCGGCTACCCGATCGAACAACTGGCGGAAAACTCCGACTACCTCGAAGTCTGCTACCTGCTGATGAACGGCGAACTGCCGACCGCGGAACAGAAGAAGACCTTCGACGGCCTGATCCTGCGCCACGACATGCTGCACGACCAGATCTTCTCGATCTTCAAGGGTTTCCGCCGCGACGCGCACCCGATGGCAGTCATGGTCGGTGTGGTCGGTGCCCTGTCGGCCTTCTACCACGACTCGCTGGACATCAATAACCCGCGTCACCGCGAGATCGCGTCGCACCGCCTGATCGCCAAGATCCCGACCATCGCCGCCCAGGCCTACCGCTACAACAAGGGTCTGCCGTTCTCGTACCCGAAGGCCGGCCTGTCGTATGCGGAAAACTTCCTGCACATGATGTTCTCGACCCCGGTCGAGGAATACAAGGTCAACCCGGTGCTGGCCCGCGCGATGGACCGCATCTTCACGCTGCATGCCGACCACGAGCAGAACGCCTCGACCTCGACCGTCCGCCTGGCCGGTTCGTCGGGCGCCAATCCGTTCGCCTGCATCGCCGCCGGCATCGCCTGCCTGTGGGGCCCGTCGCACGGCGGCGCCAATGAAGCCGTGCTGAAGATGCTGGACGAAATCGGCGATGTCGAAAACGTCCCGGCGTTCATGGAAGGCGTGAAGAACAAGACCCACAAGCTGATGGGCTTCGGTCACCGCGTGTACAAGAACATGGACCCGCGCGCCGACATCATGCGCAGCACCTGCTACGAAGTGCTGAACGAACTCGGCCTGCACAACGACCCGCAGTTCAAGCTGGCCATGGCGCTGGAAAAGATCGCCCTGGAAGACCCGTACTTCGTCGAACGCAAGCTGTACCCGAACGTCGACTTCTACTCGGGCATCGTGCTGTCGGCCATCGGCATCCCGGTGTCGATGTTCACCCCGATCTTCGCCCTGGCCCGCACCGTCGGCTGGATCAGCCACTGGGCGGAAATGATTTCCGATCCGGGCATGAAGATCGGTCGTCCGCGTCAGCTGTACACCGGCGCGCCGCGTCGCGACTACGTGCCTGTCACCGAACGCAAGTAACGTTCCGTCAACCCTGACGTCAGGCGGCGGAGGCCCGTCCTCCGCCGCCCTGCCCGAAGCGCCGCCAGACAAGAGCGCTGTGACGTTGACGGGGCCCCATGCGTCAAGCTCACATTGCTTTTTTTGCTGCAAGCAGAACATTCATAAGGTCGCTACATCATGATGCAAGCTGCCATCGGTCAGTCCTACCTGTTCGGCGGTAACGCGCCGTTCGTCGAGGAACTGTACGAACAGTATCTGAACGATCCGTCCTCGGTCACCGCCGAGTGGCGCGATTATTTCGACAAGCTCCAGGCCGCGGACAGCGGTGCGCGCGACGTGCCGCACCTGCCGATCCAGGAGTCGTTCATCCAGCTCGCCCGCTCGCCGCGCGTCTTCGCCAGCAAGCCGGCCGAAGCCACCTGGGAAGCGATGCAGAAGCAGGTGTCGGTGCTGAAGCTGATCACCGCCTACCGCGTGCTTGGCGCGCGCTGGGCGACGCTGGATCCGCTCAAGCGCATGGACACCTCGCCGGTGCCCGAACTCGACCCGGCCTATCACGGCCTGACCGATGCCGACATGGCCGCCGTGTTCAACACCGGTTCCTTTGTCGGTCTGTCGCAGGGCTCGCTGTCCGAGATCCTCGGCACGCTGAAACAGACTTACTGCGGCAATATCGGCCTCGAGTACATGCACATCATGGACAGCGAGCAGAAGCGCTGGGTGCAGAACTACTTCGAGGGCAGCCGCTCGACGCCGCGCTATGACGCCGACGCCCGCCGCCGCATCCTCAAGCAGGTTACCGCAGCCGAAACGCTGGAACGCTACCTGCATACCAAGTACGTCGGCCAGAAGCGCTTCTCGCTCGAAGGCGGCGAAAGCATGATCGCCGCACTGGATCACCTGATCCAGAACGCGACCCGCTTCGGCGTCAAGGAACTGATCGTCGGCATGGCCCACCGCGGCCGTCTGAACGTGCTGGTCAATACCCTGGGCAAGCTGCCGCGCGACCTGTTCGCCGAATTCGAAGGCAAGCCGTCGGTCGAACTGCCGTCCGGCGACGTCAAGTACCACATGGGCTTCTCGGCCGACATCCCGACCCAGACCGGTCCGATGCACGTGTCGCTGGCGTTCAACCCGTCGCACCTGGAAATCGTCAACCCGGTGGTCGAAGGCTCGGTGCGCGCGCGCCAGCAACGCCGCAAGGACAACGACCGCAAGGAAGTCGTGCCGGTGCTGATCCACGGCGATGCCGCCTTCGGCGGTCTCGGCGTGAACCAGGGCACGTTCAACCTGTCCGGCACCCGTGGCTATGGCACGGGCGGTACCGTCCACCTGGTGGTCAACAACCAGGTCGGCTTCACCACGTCGGACACCCGCGACATGCGCTCGACGCTGTACGCGACCGACATCGCCAAGATGGTCGACGCGCCGATCCTGCACGTGAACGGCGACGATCCGGAAGCCGTCTGCTTCGTGATGCAGGCCGCGCTCGAATTCCGCATGACGTTCAAGCGCGATGTCGTCATCGACATGGTCTGCTTCCGCAAGCTGGGTCACAACGAAGGTGACGACCCGATGCTGACGCAGCCGATGATGTACAAGAAGATCGCCAAGCACCCGGGCGTGCGTGCACGCTACGTTGAGCGGCTGATTGCCGACGGCGTGGTCACCGCCGCCGATGCGGACCAGCTGATCGCCAACTACCGCGCCGCGCTGGACAAGGGCGAGCACGTCGAACAGACCGTGCTGTCGAACTACACCCGCGACCACAAGCTCGACTGGACGCCGTTCATGGGCACCCACTGGGCGCATCCGACCGAAACGGCACTGCCGCTGTCGGACCTGCAGCGCCTCAGCGAGAAGCTGACCACGCTGCCGGAAGGCTTCAAGCCGCACCCGACCGTGGCCAAGCTGCTGACCGCCCGCAAGGCGATGGCGGCCGGCGAACAGCCGTTCGACTGGGGCATGGCCGAGACGCTGGCCTATGCCGGTCTGGTCGAACTCGGCTACGGCGTGCGCCTGTCGGGCGAAGACTCGGGCCGCGGCACGTTCAGCCACCGCCATGCAGTGCTGCACGACCAGAACCGCGAACGCTGGGATGCCGGCGCCTATGTGCCGCTGCGCAACCTGTCGGATAACCAGGCCGACTTCCTGGTCATCGACTCGATCCTGAACGAAGAAGCCGTGCTGGCCTACGAGTATGGCTATGCCTGCTCGTCGCCGAACGAGCTGATTATCTGGGAAGCCCAGTTCGGCGACTTCGCCAACGGCGCCCAGGTGGCCATCGACCAGTTCATCGTGTCGGGCGAAACCAAGTGGGGCCGTCTGTGCGGCCTGACCATGATCCTGCCGCACGGCTACGACGGCCAGGGCCCGGAACACAGCTCGGCCCGCGTCGAGCGCTACCTGCAGCTGTGCGCCGAGCACAACATCCAGGTGGTGATGCCGTCGACCGCCGCGCAGATGTTCCACCTGCTGCGTCGCCAGATGCTGCGTCCGTACCGCAAGCCGCTGGTCATCTGCCTGTCCAAGCGCCTGCTGCGCTACAAGGAATCGATGAGCCCGCTCACCGACTTCACCGACGGCGCATTCAAGCCGGTGATCGGCGAAGCCGAGCTGCAGGAGCCGAAGAAGGTCAAGCGCGTGCTGCTGTGCGCCGGCCAGGTGTACTACGACCTGCTGAACGCCCGCCGCGAGCGCGACATCAAGGACATCGCCATCGTCCGCGTCGAACAGCTGTATCCGTTCCCGACCGAGCAACTGGCGGCCGAACTGGCCCGTTTCCCGTCCGCCCGCGAAGTGATGTGGGTGCAGGAAGAGCCGAAGAACCAGGGTGCGTGGTACCAGATCCGCCACCGCCTGGAAGCGCAGATCGGTCCGAAACAGACGCTGTCGTTCGCCGGCCGTCCGTCGTCGGCCTCGCCGGCCGTCGGCTACATGAGCAAGCACATTGCCCAGCTCAAGGCCTTCATCGACGAAGCCATGACGCTCGGCAAGTAACAAGCCGTTCAACGAGGAGACGCCCATGCTGTGCGCGCAGCATGGGCAAACATGCAGGAACACGAGGTGGCGCGAGCCGCCGCGCACTGGAGCCCAAAACATGCTGATCGAAGTCAAAGTCCCGCAACTGCCGGAATCGGTGTCGGAAGCGACCCTGGTAACCTGGCACAAAAAGCCCGGCGAATACGTCAACCGTGACGAAAACCTGATCGACCTGGAAACCGACAAGGTCGTACTGGAACTGCCGGCGCCGCAAGCCGGGGTGATTGTCGAGATCGTCGAGCAGGATGGCGCGACCGTGACCAGCGGGCAACTGATCGCCCGGATCGACCCGACCGCCCAGGCCGGCGCAGCCGCGCCTGCCGCCTCGGCCGTGACGGCTGCCGTGTCGCCGGTCGCTACCGCCGCAACGCCGGAAGCCGCCGCCGTGATCGCGTCGGCGCAAGCCGGCCACAACCAGGTCATGGCCATGCCGGCCGCCAGGAAACTGGCCGCCGAAACCGGCGTCGACCTGACCGCCGTCAAGGGCTCGGGCCGTGATGGCCGCGTGCTGAAGGAAGACGTGCAGAACGCGAAGGCCGCGCCGGCCGCCGCTGCCGCCCGCCCGGCTGCTCCGAGCCCGGTCAATGTCGCCGCCCTGCTTGGCGAGCGTCCGGAACAGCGCGTGGCGATGAGCCGCCTGCGCCAGCGCGTCGCCGAACGCCTGCTGGAATCGCAACAGACCAACGCCATCCTCACCACCTTCAACGAAGTGAACATGAAGCCGGTGATGGATCTGCGCGCGCAGTACAAGGACCGCTTCGAGAAGGCGCACGGCGTCAAGCTCGGCTTCATGGGCTTCTTCGTCAAGGCCGTGGTGCATGCGCTGAAGAAGTACCCGATCGTGAACGCATCGGTGGACGGTACCGACATCGTCTATCACGGCTACTTCGACATCGGCGTTGCTGTCGGCAGCCCGCGCGGTCTGGTCGTGCCGATCATCCGCAATGCCGACCAGCTGAGCCTGGCCGATATCGAACGCCAGATCGCCGACTTCGGCAAGCGTGCCCAGGAAGGCAAGCTGACGATGGAAGAACTGACCGGCGGCACCTACACCATCTCGAACGGCGGCACCTTCGGTTCGATGATGTCGACCCCGATCATCAACCCGCCGCAAGCCGCCATCCTCGGCATGCACGCGACGCGTGAACGCGCGATGGTCGAAAACGGCCAGGTCGTGGTCCGCCCGATGATGTATCTGGCCCAGTCCTATGACCACCGCATCATCGACGGCCGCGAAGCCGTCCTGAGTCTGGTTGCGGTCAAGGATGCGATCGAGGATCCGGCACGCCTGCTGCTGGATCTGTAAACTTCGGTGCTTTCGCGGGGCTTCGGCCCCGCTGTCACGGAAGGGCATTGCAATGAACAACCAGTTTTACGGTATCGCTTTCATCGCCGGCGGCATCGGCATCCTCGCACTGCGCTACGCGGCGTGGAAACGCGGCCGCAAGGAACGCGACCTGTTCACCTCGCTCGGCGCCATTGTCGTCGGGCTGATGGTGATCGGGTTCGGCGTGCTGATGCTGATGGTTCCTGCGCATGCCTGACCGCAGCTCATAACGGAGATTCCATGAGCCAACAATTCGACGTCGTCGTCATCGGTGGCGGCCCCGGCGGGTATGTCGCCGCCATCCGTGCCGCGCAGCTCGGCTTCAACACCGCCTGCGTTGATGCATTCAAGAACCCGGAAGGCAAGCCGAGTCTCGGCGGCACCTGCCTGAACGTCGGCTGCATCCCGTCCAAGGCGCTGCTGCAGTCGTCGGAAAACTACCACGCGGTCCAGCATGACTTTGCCGCCCACGGCATCAGCGTCTCCGGCGCGAAGATGGACGTCGGCACCATGCTGAAGCGCAAGGAAGGCATCATCGGCAAGAACGCCGGCGGCATCGCCTTCCTGTTCAAGAAGAACAAGGTCGCCAACGTGCACGGCCTGGGCGCGCTGAAGGGCCGCACGGGCGAGCGCTGGGTGATCGAGGTGACCGACAACGGCGCCGTGGTCGACACGCTGGAAGCCACCCACGTGATCCTGGCGACCGGTTCCACCCCGCGTCCGCTGCCGGGCGTCGCCATCGACAACAACCTGGTGCTCGACAATGCCGGCGCGCTGGCACTGACCGCGACGCCGAAGCGTCTGGGCGTGATCGGCTCCGGCGTGATCGGTCTGGAAATGGGCAGTGTGTGGAAGCGCCTTGGCGCCGAGGTGACCATCCTCGAAGCCATGCCGACCTTCCTCGCCGCCGCCGACCAGCAGATCGCCAAGGAAGCGTTCAAGACGCTGACCCGCGACACCGGCCTCGACATCCAGCTCGGCGTGAAGATCGGCGAGATCAAGACCGGCAAGAAGTCGGTCACGGTCGCCTACGAGATCAACGGCGAGAAGAAGAGTGCCGAGTTCGACAAGCTGATCGTGTCGATCGGCCGCCTGCCGAACACCGCCGGCCTCGGTGCCGAAGCGGTCGGCCTGCAGATCGACGAGCGCGGCTTTGTCGTGGTCGACGACAACTGCCACACCAACCTGCCGAACATGTGGGCGGTCGGTGACGTGGTGCGCGGTCCGATGCTGGCGCACAAGGCCAGCGAAGAAGGTGTGGCGGTCGCCGAGCGCATCGCCGGCCAGAAACCGCATATTGATTTCAACGCGATTCCGTGGGTGATCTACACTTCGCCGGAAATCGCCTGGGTCGGCAAGACCGAAGAGCAGTTGAAAAAAGACGGCATCGAATACAAGAAGGGCACGTCCGGCTTCGCCGCCAATGGTCGTGCGCTGGGTCTGGGCATGGCTGCCGGCACCGTCAAGGTGCTGGCCGATGCGAAGACCGACCGTATTCTCGGCGTGCACATCATCGGCCCGTTCGCCAGCGAGCTGATTGCCGAAGCCGTCGTGGCCATGGAGTTCGCGGCGTCGAGCGAGGATATCGCCCGCATCGTCCACGCGCATCCGAGCCTGAGTGAAGTGCTGCACGAGGCATGCCTCGCCGCCGACAAGCGCGCGCTGCATGGCTGATTGACACGGTCGCCCGGATGCCCGGGCGACCGATAGACGAATTTCCTACCTGCAAGGGAAACACGAATGAACCTGCACGAATACCAAGCAAAAGCGCTGCTGGCCAAGTACGGCCTGCCGGTGCAACAGGGCGTGCTCGCCGCAACGCCGGAAGAAGCCGCTGTCGCCTTTGATCAGCTCGGAGGCAAATTCGCCGTCATCAAGGCGCAAGTGCATGCCGGCGGTCGCGGCAAGGCCGGTGGCGTCAAGGTGGTGAAGAGCCGCGAGGAAGCGGCCGATATCGCCCGCGGCCTGATCGGCACCAACCTGGTCACCTACCAGACCGACGCCAATGGCCAGCCGGTCAACTCGGTGCTGGTGTGCGAAGACATGTACCCGGTCCAGCGCGAGCTGTACCTGGGCGCCGTGGTCGACCGTTCGAGCCGTCGCGTGACCTTCATGGCCTCGACCGAAGGTGGCGTCGAAATCGAAGAAGTCGCCCACAACACCCCGGAAAAAATCCTCAAGGTCACGGTCGACCCGCTGGTTGGCCTGCTGCCGTTCCAGGCACGTGAAGTGGCGTTCGCCCTTGGCCTCGAAGGCAAGCAGATCAACGAATTCGCCAGACTGATGACCGGCGCGTACAACGCCTTCGTCGAAAACGACTTCGCGCTGTTCGAGATCAACCCGCTGGCGATCCGCGGCGACGGCAGCCTGTGCTGCGTCGACGCCAAGGTCGGCATCGACTCCAACGCGCTGTACCGCCTGCCGGAAGTCGCCGCACTGCGCGACAAGTCGCAGGAAAACGAGCGTGAACTGAAGGCGTCCGAGTTCGACCTGAACTACGTCGCGCTGGAAGGCAACATCGGCTGCATGGTGAACGGCGCCGGCCTGGCGATGGCCACCATGGACATCATCAAGCTGTACGGCGGCCAGCCGGCCAACTTCCTCGACGTCGGCGGCGGCGCCACCAAGGACCGCGTGATCGAAGCGTTCAAGCTGATCCTGGCCGACCCGTCGGTGCAGGGCGTGCTGATCAACATCTTCGGCGGCATCGTGCGTTGCGACATGATCGCCGAAGCCATCATCGCCGCGGTCAAGGAAGTCAACGTGACGGTGCCGGTCGTGGTTCGCCTCGAAGGCAACAACGCCGAACTGGGTGCCAGGCTGCTGAACGAGTCCGGCCTGAAGCTGACCTCGGCCCAGGGCCTCGCCGACGCCGCGCAGAAGATCGTCGCCGCCGTCCAGGCCGCGTAACCCAGCACAGAAAATCAGGAGTCAACCATGAGTGTATTGGTCAACAAAGACACCAAAGTGCTGGTGCAGGGCTTTACCGGCAAGAACGGCACTTTCCACTCCGAGCAGGCGCTGGCCTACGGCACCAAGGTCGTCGGCGGCGTGACCCCGGGCAAGGGCGGCAGCCAGCACCTCGGCCTGCCGGTGTTCAATACCATGAAGGACGCCGTGCGCGAGACCCAGGCTGACGCCTCGGTCATCTACGTGCCGGCGCCGTTCGTGCTGGATTCGATCATCGAAGCCGTCGATGCCGGCGTGAAGCTGATCGTCACCATCACCGAAGGCGTGCCGACACTGGACATGCTGAAGGTCAAGCGCTACGTCGAAGCCAGCGGCGCACGACTGATCGGCCCGAACTGCCCCGGCATCATCACCCCGGGCGAATGCAAGATCGGCATCATGCCGGGACACATTCACCTGCCGGGCAAGATCGGCATCGTGTCGCGTTCGGGCACGCTGACCTATGAAGCCGTGGCGCAGACCACCGTCACCGGCCTCGGCCAGTCGACCTGCATCGGCATCGGTGGCGACCCGATCCCGGGTACCAGCCACATCGACGCGCTGGAACTGTTCCAGAACGACCCGCAGACCGAAGCGATCATCATGATCGGCGAAATCGGCGGCACCGCCGAAGAAGAAGCTGCCGAATACGCGAAGTCCAACGTGACCAAGCCGATCGTCGGTTACATCGCCGGCGTGACGGCGCCGAAGGGCAAGCGCATGGGCCACGCCGGTGCGATCATCTCCGGTGGCAAGGGCACGGCGGAAGAAAAGTTCGCCGCGTTCGAGAAGGCCGGCATCCGCTACACCCGCAGCCCGGCAGAACTTGGCTCGACCATGGTCGCGCTGCTGAAGGAAAAGGGCATGCTGTAAGCAGCTCCTGATTCCCGTTGGTAAAAACGCCACGCTTCCGCGTGGCGTTTTTTGTTTTCGTCCCGTTGGCGTGTAGCGTGGCCCGGTGGTCAATGGGAGGGAGAACGGCGATGAAGCAGCAGGGGTTCACCCTGATCGAACTGGCCATTGCGCTGGCCGTGGTCGGGCTGATTATCGGCATGGGCTTCAAGGGTCGCGACCTGATCGACAGCACCCGCGTGCGCAGCATGCAGGCGCAGGTGCTGCGCATCGGCACGGCGCTGCAGGTCTATCGGGAGAAGTACGACCGCCTGCCCGGCGATGGCTGCGATGAGAGCATGAAGTGCCAGGGCGGCAACGGGCTGCTCGATGCGGATGAGGCCAGACGGGCGTGGACTGCCCTGGCCAGCAGCGGCATCCTCAACCTGTCCGAGCGCAATGCGGCACCGGGCGGGCAGTGGGTGCTGCGCCCGGCCGATGGCGAGCTGTGGCTGGATCTGGCGGTCGACCGGCGCTTCGCCTGCCAGCTGGACCGGCTGATGGATGATGGCGGGTCGACGACCGGGCTGGTGCAGCATCGGGGTGACGGCGCCACCGGCTGGAGGGTGGCAGATGACTGCTGGGCACTGGCCAGACAGGGCACGGTGACCGCCCGCGTCATGCCGTGATCGTGCCGGCGACAGCAAAGGGCTTTGACATCCGCGCGCCGGACCGTTAAAACACCGGCCTTCTTTCCGAGGTCGCCGTCATGTCCGCACCCGCAGTCCGTTATCTGTTGCAAACCCGCGCCGGTTTCGAGCGCGACGCCTGGCAGGAAGTCGAGCCGTGGCTGCTCGAACGCGGCGTCGAGACCCGGCTGGCCGAACTGGTCGAACAGGGCGGTTTCCTGCTGGTCGACGCGGCCGACAGCCAGCCGGCGCTGAACTGGAGCACGCTGGCCTTTACCCGTCAGCTGTGCCGGGTGGTGGCCGATGTCGAACTGGGCGAGCGTGACCGGCTGACGCCGCTGCTGGCTGCGCTGCGCAGCCGCGGCACGCCGTTCGGCTCGGTATGGCTCGAGGTACCGGATACCAATGACGGCAAGTCGCTGTCCGGCTTTACCCGCAAATTCCAGCCGCTGCTGGAAGAAGGCCTGACCGCCGCCGGCCTGCTCGATGCCGGTTCGCGCCGGCGCCTGCATGTGTACTTCCCGCACAAGGGGCGGGCGATTCTCGGCGTCAGCCAGGGGGACGAGGCGGCGCCGTGGCCGATGGGCATCCTGCGGCTGCGGATGCCGGCCGAGGCGCCGAGCCGCTCGACACTGAAGCTGGCGGAAGCGTTCGAGGTATTCCTTGGCCGCGATGGTCAGCGCGACCGGCTGAAGGAGGGCATGACCGCCGTCGATCTCGGCGCGGCGCCCGGCGGCTGGACCTGGCAATTGATCCGGCGCGGGATCAAGACCTATGCGATCGACAATGGGCCGATGAAGGGCGCCTGCGATGGACACCCGCTGGTCAAGCACCTGCGTGCGGACGGCTTCCGCTACCGGCCGCAGCATCCGGTCGACTGGCTGGTCTGCGACATGGTCGAACAGCCGGCCCGGGTGTCGGACCTGATTGCTGCCTGGTTCGTCGGCGGCCTGACCCGGCAGGCAATCTTCAACCTGAAGCTGCCGATGAAGAAGCGGGCACTGGCGCTGCGCGACGCGCTCGACCGGATTGGCGACGCGCTCGACGCGGCGGAAATCCGCCATACCGTCGCGGTCAAGCAGCTGTACCACGATCGCGAGGAAGTCACGGTCTACCTGGCGCGGGTCGGCGGGAAAACGCGCGGCAAGCGCGGCTGACCGACGGCAGGGGCGGCCGGTGGTGGATGCACGGGCGCCGGGGATAACTTGCGATATACTCACGCCTTTTTCCGCCCTTGCAATCCGCCATGCCGGCCATCGAAATCCAGTCCGTCAGCAAGACCTACGGCAAATTCACCGCACTCGACGACGTCAGCCTGACGATCGGCGAAGGGGAATTCTTCGCCCTGCTCGGTCCCAACGGGGCCGGCAAGACCACGCTGATCTCCTGTCTGTCGGGTATTGCCCGCCCGACGCGCGGCACGATCAGCGTCATGGGCCACGATGTGGTCCGCGACTACCGCAAGGCGCGGCGCGCGCTGGGCGTGGTGCCGCAGGAACTGGTGTTCGACCCGTTCTTCAATGTGCGTGAAACCCTGGTATTCCAGTCCGGCTATTTCGGTCTGAAGCACAACGACGCATGGATCGACGAAATTCTCGACAAGCTTGGCCTGACCGACAAGGCCGACGCCAACATGCGCGCGCTGTCCGGCGGGATGAAGCGGCGGGTCATGGTCGCGCAGGCGCTGGTGCACCGGCCGCCGGTCATCGTGCTGGACGAGCCGACTGCAGGTGTCGACGTTGAATTGCGCCAGAGCCTGTGGGCCTTCGTCCAGTCGCTGAACAGTGCCGGCCACACCATCGTGCTGACCACCCATTACCTGGAAGAAGCCCAGGAGCTGTGCGGTCGCATCGCCATGCTGAAAGCCGGCCGGATCATCGCACTTGAGGACAAGGACCGGCTGCTGGCGCGCGAGGACGAACGGCGGGTCACACTGCGGCTGCTGCCGGCGCCGGAACGCCTGCCCGACATGCTGCGCCCGCTGGTGGTGACGCGCGAAAACGACGACGTCACGCTGCGGCTGCCCGACTACGCGTCGCTGGAGCAGGTGCTGGCCGCGCTGCGCATCGAAGGCATCAAGGTACAGGGGCTGTTCTCGCGGGAAACCGATCTCGAGGATATTTTCGTCAAGATGATGCACGCTCAGGGGGTGTGACACATGTACGGCTTCGTCACCCTGTTCAAGAAGGAAATCCTTCGTTTCTGGAAGGTGGCCTTCCAGACCGTCGCCGCGCCGGTACTGACCGCGCTGCTGTATCTGCTGGTGTTCTCGCACGCGCTGTCCGGGCGGGTCGACGTCTATCCGGGCGTCAGCTACGTGATGTTCCTTATTCCCGGGCTGATGATGATGTCGATGCTGCAAAACGCTTTTTCCAATAGCTCGTCCAGCCTGATCCAGAGCAAAATCACCGGCAATCTGGTCTTCATCCTGCTGCCGCCGCTGTCGCATATGGAAATCTTCTCCGCCTATCTGCTGGCCTCGGTCGTGCGCGGCCTGCTGGTCGGCGCCGGCGTGTGGCTGGTGACACTGTGGGCCGGCTTCCCGCCGATTGCGCATCCGCTGTGGCTGCTGGCCTTTGCCGTGCTCGGCTGCGGCATCCTCGGTGCACTGGGCATCATCGCCGGGGTCTGGGCCGACAAATTCGACCAGCTGGCCTCGTTCCAGAACTTCATCATCATGCCGCTGACCTTCCTGTCCGGCGTGTTCTACTCCGTGCACAGCCTGCCGCCGTTCTGGTACGCGGTGTCGCACCTGAATCCGGTTTTTTACATGATCGACGGCTTCCGCTTCGGCTTCTTCGGCCATGGCGACGTCGATCCGTCGTTGAGTTTCGCCGTGGTGGCGACCGCCTTCGTGCTGGTGTCGGCCATTACGCTCAGACTATTGCAATCCGGTTACAAATTGAGGCGCTAACAACCATGGTGACACCTGATCAGATCAAGCAATACATTGAGGCCGGCCTCGACTGTACCGTGCTGGAAGTGCAGGGCGATGGCCACCACTTCGACGCCGTGATCGTCAGCCCGGGTTTCTCCGGCAAATCCCGCGTGGCCCAGCACCAGCTGGTCTACAAGGTGCTTGGCGACCGCATGCGCGAAGAAATCCACGCCCTGTCGATGAAAACCTTTTCCCCTGAAGAGTGGGCCGCCCGCTGATGGACAAACTGAAACTGACCGGCAACGGTCCGCTGAACGGCGAAATCACTGTTTCCGGCGCCAAGAATGCGGCGCTGCCGATCCTGTGCGCATCGCTGCTGACCGCTGACACCCTGTACCTGAGCAACGTGCCGCAACTGCGCGACGTGCTGACCACGCAGAAACTGCTGCAGGGCATGGGCGCGCGGGTCATGACCGACAACGTCTGCGAGCTCGAGATCACGGCCAGCCACATCGACAACCTGGTCGCGCCGTACGAACTGGTCAAGACCATGCGCGCCTCGATCCTGGTGCTCGGCCCGACCCTGGCCCGCTTTGGCGAAGCCAGCGTCAGCCTGCCCGGCGGCTGCGCGATCGGCTCGCGCCCGGTCGACCAGCACATCAAGGGCCTGGAAGCGATGGGCGCCGAGATCGTGATCGAGCACGGCTACGTGAAGGCACGCGGCCGGCTCAAGGGGGCCCGCATCACCATGGACATGGTCACCGTGACCGGCACCGAGAACCTGCTGATGGCGGCGACGCTGGCCGAAGGCACCACCATCCTCGAAAACGCCGCCCGCGAACCGGAAATCACCGACCTCGCGGTCTGCCTGAACAAGATGGGCGCGCGCATCCGCGGTCTCGGCACCGACACCCTGACCATCGACGGCGTCGAACGCCTGCACGGTGCGCATCACGCCGTGATGCCGGACCGGATCGAAGCCGGCACCTTCCTCGTCGCCGGCGCCATGACCCGGGGCAAGATCCTGCTGCGCAACGCCCGCGCCGTGGATCTGGAAGCCGTACTGGACAAGCTGGTCGAGTGCGGCGCCGTGATCGAGGCCGGCGACGACTGGATCTCGCTGGACATGAAGCAGCGGCCGAAGGCAGTCAGCCTGTGCACATTGCCGCATCCGGCCTTCCCGACCGACATGCAGGCGCAGTTCATGGCGCTGAACAGCATCGCCGACGGCGTGTCGACCATTACCGAGACCATCTTCGAGAACCGTTTCATGCACGTGTCCGAACTGGCGCGCATGGGCGCACGCATCGAAGTGGACGGCAATACCGCCACCGTGACCGGCGTCGAACGGCTGTCCGGCACCACGGTGATGGCGACCGACCTGCGTGCTTCGGCCAGCCTGGTGATCGCCGGCCTGGTAGCCGATGGTGAAACCCTGGTCGACCGCATCTACCACCTCGACCGCGGCTACGAGAATATCGAAAAGAAGCTGGGTGCCGTTGGCGCGAAGATCGAGCGCATCAGCTGATCGGGCTGCACGAAAGCAGGAAACCCCGGACCGGCATCGCCGCTCCGGGGTTTTTCATGCCGGCCCCATCCGGTCCGGCGATTCCCGGGCCCGGCAACAAGTCGGCACAGCCTGCCCCGCACACGGCTATTTCTGGTGTAAGTAATTTCTTATTGTTGTTTAAGTTTTTTCTTGGTTATTTGCAGTAATTTCAATGGGTTGAGTGCGTAAAGTTTGCGGGGGGAGGGCCGATCCAGTTGAGAGGTTCTTCATTCTGGAAACGACACGATGCGTCCTGTGTACTATCGCCTGCAAGCTCTCGGGCGGCAGCAATCTTTCATGCGCATGCGCGCTTGCCGGCTGAGTCTGAGCCGCTGGCTGCGGCAACTGCTGACGACTTTTTACCGCGCGAGCGGACTGGTGGTCGTGGCAGCCTTCTCCTTCGGCCCTTCGATGGCGGAAGCCAGGGAGAACGCCGAGGAAGTCTCCTCTTCCGGCCGGCGCGGCCGCAGCCATCAGAGCGAAGGGCTGCTGGATGAAGTCTGGACCTTGCCGGAAGACCCGTGTCCGGACGAGGATGATCTGTCGGGCCGCTGTGGCCGCGGACCGGAAACCGTGGATGAGACCGGGGCCGGACCGTTGCCGCTGACGGACCTGGCGCCGCCTGCCATTGCCGGCGTGGCGGCACTGTCCGCGCTGGTGATGACGCGAAACGGTGAGGGCGGCAGCTCTCCGGCGGCGCCTGCCGCGACTGCCGTGCCCCCATCTTCCACGCCGCCGCCGGCCTCGCCATCGCCAGTGTCATCCCCGTCTCCGGCTGGAGGGGCAAACGTGTCCCTTCCTGCGTCGTCACAGCCGACCGTGGATTCGCCACGGCCGCTGGTTGCATCATCACTGCGCGCGGTGCCGCAGTCCGATGCATCGTCCCCGCCGTCCCGTGACTTGCTGCCGCAGCCGGTCGCGTCGCCGCTTCGGTCTTCCATTCCACCGGCAGACGTCGCTGCGCGCACCGGCCCCCAGTCCGGACTGGACCTGCACGGCCAGCGGCTTCTGCTCGGCAGTGGCATTCAGAACAACACCTCCGTCTTGAGAGCGGGGGCGCTGTCGCTGGCGGAGAACACCGTTTTCACCAACACCGGCATCATCGACGATGTGGTGCTGGCGGTCGATGGCGGCAAGCTGTACAACGCCGCCGGAGCGGACATGACACTGGCGTCGTCGGGCAGCAGCCAGTTTCGTGGCGGCTCCCGCATTGTCAACGAAGGCACGCTGACCCTGTCCCGTGCGCTTTCCGGCAGTGGCGTGCTGCTGAACCGGCCAGACGCCCTCATGCGTCTGAGCGGCGCCGGCGAAGTGCATTCCAGCCGCGCCGGTTCGTTCATCAACCAGGGCGACATTCAGGCGAGCGGGGCGACCGCGGATGGCCGGAGCCGGGCGATTTTCGTTGACGGCTGGTCCCACGGCGCCGGATTGACGCTCAACACCGGATCGATGCGGGCGAGTGGCGGGTATGGCGTGATGGCGACCGGCAGCCGCATGCAGCAGGAAGGGCGCAATGTGTTCGTCAATCGCGGCGACATCGATTTCAGCGCAGAAGCAGGCGCGACCCGGGCCCTGCACGTGAAAGCGCATCATCGCGGTCACGACCTGCTTAACGATACGGGAGGCGTCATCACCGTACGGGGTGATAATGCCGTTGCCATGCAGAGCGACAGTGATTCGCAGATAGTGAATCGCGGCACCATCAATCTGGGCGACAAGGGCGACAGCGGACGCGGCATGGTGGCCATGGTGCTGGGCAATGCCGCCAGCGGTGCCATTGTCAACGATACGGGCGGGGTGATCTCGATCCGGGCGAAGGCATCGTACGCATTCCGGGTCGATGGCAGTGCCGGCATGCTGATCAACCGGGGCGAGGTCAGGCTGGACTGTGGCGACGGCAGTTGTGGCATTTTTGCTGACAATTACAGCCGTGCGCGTGACGCCAGCGGTAGCGCCGCCGATGCCGGTTTCGCGTTCCAGCACCGGATCGGCGAAGCGATGTCGGCGACGCTGGCTGCCCTGACGTCGCCGCCCGGCGATGCGCAATGGCGTGAGCAGATCGCGGCAGAGGCCGCCGGTCGACAGCCCGCAGGCGGCCGGATGCCGCTGTCCTCTCCCCCGTGCGACCTGCGCGGCCAGCAACTGCTGGTCGATTACCAGCGCCAGCTCACTCATGCCGATACCCTGCAGAACGGTAGCTTGCTGGTCGCCAGCAAGGCGACATTCAGCAACCGCGGTGCGCTTGAGCGCGTTGCACTGGATGTGACCGGCACGGCGGACAACCAGTCCGGCGGTCACATCGTGCTTGACGCCCCCGCCCGGATCCGCGGCCAGTTCAGCAACCAGAGCGGTGGCGACGTGCGACTGCACAGGGAGGGTACATTCCACTACCGGCAGGGCGGCTCGTTTGCCAATCACGGCACGATCGTGGCGACGCAGGCCGCGCCGGACCCGTTCGGGCGGGCAATCCTCGACGAGGGCGGCACGCCTGACGGACTGCGGATCAATACCGGCACCCTGAGTGCGGATGGTGGGTATGGCGTGATGAAGACCCGGTCGGCCATGGCGGCCGGGCGCAATGTATTCGTCAACCGCGGCGGCATCGGTTTCGCGGCCGGGAACGGTGCGGCCCGGGCGCTGCAGGTCGGCACGTCGCATACCGGTCACGATCTGCTCAACGACCGTGATGGCGTGATTGCCGTGAGCGGCGACAATGCCGTGGCAATGTACAGCGACAGCGACTCGTTCATGGTGAACCGCGGCACATTGCGCCTCGGGGAGCGGGGGACGCGCGATACCGGCATGGTTGCCATGGCACTGGGCCGGAATGCGACCGGCACGATCGTCAACGATGTCGGTGGCGTGATCGACATCCGGGCCAGGGAATCGTATGCCTTCCGTATCGAAGGGGATGACGGTCACCTGATCAATCGCGGTACCGTGCGCCTGGACTGTGGCGATGGCAGTTGCGGCGTGTTTCGCGACGCCGGCACCGCCGCCCGGGATGCCGGCGGCACGGCGGTCGATCGTGAGCGGGTCAATCCGGCCCGCCTCCAGCAGGCGCTGGACGAGGACCGGCCGCGTCGCGCGGCGGCCCCGCTGAACGGCTATGTGGTCGGCACCTTGCCGGACGGCAGCGCCGGTACCCTGTCCGGCTCACACCTCGATGCGCGGGGCGTGATGATCGATACCGGCTTCACCGCCGGCACGGCGGCGCGCGAAGCCACGTTCGACAAGGTGCTGCGGGGGGAGCGGATCGACGGCATTGACGGCATTGCTTCGCGGACTGCCGTATGGCAGGCACAGGCGCATCGCGATGGCGACGGTGATGTCGGCGTCACCCTGAGCAAGAACGACTACCGCGAGCTGGTCAGCGACAGCGCATTGCGGCCGGTGGCCGCCGCGCTGGAACGCGGCTACGACGGACGCGCCCTGTATCGCAGCCTGGAACTGGGCAGCGCGGCGGAAATCACGGATGCCGTGCGCCAGCTGTCCGGCGCCGGTCTCGACCGGGCGCTGCGTCCGCTGCAGAGGCTGGAACCGCGCTTCGACCGGATGGCCGATGCCGCCCGGCCGGATGCCGCCGGCTTCAGCTTCTCCCTGCTCGGGCGCGGCGAGCCCGGCTCGCGCCTGGGAGAGGTATCACATGACATGGCCGTGGTCGGCCAGCGCATCGGGCTGGGACCGGATGACCGGATCGATGTGCGCTATGGCATCGCCAGTCTCAAACCGCAGGCGGGAGCCGGCCGCAACGGCCCCGACGGCATCAGCCAGGTATTTGCGCTGGACCATGCCCGCGTGCTGGGACGCGGAGTCAGAATGGAAAGCCGTGTCCGCTACCTTCAGCACCAACTGAATACCCAGCGAACGCTGCGCTACGGCAGCGTCGACGAGCAGGCCAGTGCCAGCCATCGGCGCGACCAGTTCAGCGGGCAGACGCTTCTGGTGCAGTCGCTGCCGGTGGCGGACGGGCTGACGCTGGAGCCCTCGTTCGGCATGCGCTGGCGTCACCAGCGCGACGCGGCACTGGAAGAACGCGGTGCGGGCGACTACGGCTTGAGCCTGTCGTCGCAACGCCAGACGGCGCTGGATGGCGTACTGGGATTGCGGATTGGCTACGACGGCGTTCATCCCGGCACCGGCCGCGGGTGGCGCGTCGATGCCGCCCTGAATGTCCGCCCGCTCCTGTATCGGCAGCGCGGGAAGCGGATGGCACGGCTGAACGGCGCCCCCGATGCCCGCTTTGCCTTGCCGTCCACGAACGATGACGGCAGCGCAGCCCATGACGGGCAGCTGGGCCTTCGTTACCAGGGGCAGGCGGGGCGCTTCAGCCTCAATGCCTACATCGGCCGTGAGGGGGCCGCTCGCGACAGGGGGGTGAGTATCGATTACCAGTATGCGTTCTGACCGGCGAGGCAGATTCGGAAAAGGGAGAAACAGCCGGCCATTTCCATGGCGCCCAATGGATTATTCCTGCTTTTGGCGGGGATATTTATAGGGTCATTCATGGAATAACTGCCTGTTAGTTTCGGCGCTTTCTTATGGAACCGGCTGGGGGACTGGATTGAAATGGGGGCTTGTGTTTATTCCGGACTGATGGGGCTCCCGCATGAATTCAACCTATGCTTATCCGAACGATACCGGCCTTCTCTCCCGCTGGCAGGGGGCCACCAGACCGCTCTCGTTTCTGCGAGGACTGAACACTTTCCTGGGAGCCGGTAGCGTGATGGCTGCCGTGATGATGGCCGGTGTGGTTCCGGCGGCCGAAGGGCGGGAACCGGCCACTACCTCCACGACCTGGAGGGGGATGGCACGGTCGGAGGACGTCGATGAGGAGGCGCGATGCCTTGCGGCAAGCCCGGCCGCTATCCCGTGCCGGTACATGTCGCTGGCCGCGTGGCCGGCGCACAGCGCATGGGGACAGGAAGGGGGCGTGGCCGGGGAGAAGTCGGGCTGGTTCGCCGGGAAGGGGCTGGTGCTGGCCGGAGTGGGCGGCTCCATTGCCCTGACCGCGCTGGCGCTGGCCAGCAGTGGCGCATCGGGTTCTCCCGACCGGGGGCGGGCAGCCACCACCGGCCCCGCTGCAGGCAAGCCTCCCGAGCCGGTTGCCCGGGTGGTTCCTTCCGGGGACATGTCGTCCCCATCTCCGGATATATCGTCTCCCCCCAACGACGTGCAGCCGCCCCCCAACGACGTGCAGCCGCCCCCCAACGACGTGCAGCCGCCCCCCAATGACGTGCAGCCTCCTCCCAACGACGTGCAGCCTCCTCCCAACGACGTGCAGCCTCCTCCCAACGACGTGCAGCCGCCCCCCAGCGACGCGTTGCCTCCGCCTGTGACTTCGCTGCGGTCCGGTACACAGGCTCCGGTCATGGACCTGATGGGGCATCAATTGCGCCTTGTCGCCGGCGGGGAACTGGAGAACCCGGGTTATCTGCACAATGGCAAGCTTGAGATCGGGGACGGTAACGCATTCGTCAACACCGGGATCGTCGACGGGATCACGCTGGCCACAGCCAGGGGGGGCAGCACGACCAACAGGGGGGAGATGCGGCTGGAGCAGGGCGCCCGCCTGACCGGCACGTTGCTCAATGACACGCCTGGCCTGATCCGTCTGTCCGGGCTGGGCCATGTCGCGTATGAGGAGAACGGTTCCTTCATCAACCACGGGATGATCGTGGCGGACCAGACCAGCAGGCCGGATGACTTGCAGGCCATCTTCATGGACGGGCGCGGCGCCTGACCGGCACGTTGCTCAATGACACGCCTGGCCTGATCCGTCTGTCCGGGCTGGGCCATGTCGCGTATGAGGAGAACGGTTCCTTCATCAACCACGGGATGATCGTGGCGGACCAGACCAGCAGGCCGGATGACTTGCAGGCCATCTTCATGGACGGGCGCGGCGACGGCGACGGCCAGCAGATCAATACCGGGCGCCTGGTGGCCAGTGGCGGCTATGGCGTGATGACCACCACCATGCTGATGCGTACCTCGTCGAGCTATCACGAAAACCGGCGCAACCTGTTCATCAATCGCGGCAATATCCGCTTCACCGCCGACAAGGGCACACGGCATGCGCTCTTCGTGAAGGCGGGCCATGCCGGCCATGACGTGCTCAACGACGGCATCCTCACCGTGCTGGGGAATGGTGCGGTGGCAATGCGTACCGACAGCGAGTCCAGGCTGGTCAATCGCGGCATCATCAACCTGGGAGAGGAAGGCAGCACCGACAGCGGGCAGGTGGCCATGATGATGGGCAAGGATGCCATGTCGTCTGCCGTCATCCTCAACGACGAAAAGGGCGAGATCAACGTCTACAGCAGCAACTCTTACGCATTCGCCATCCTGGGTGATGATTTTTATCATAACCGGGTGCTGATAAACCGCGGCAAGGTCAACCTGCTCTGCAATGACAAGAGCTGCGGTACCTTCCGCCCGGGGACGGAAAAACAGGACAAGAGCGACAGATACCCGTCCCTCGTGCTGCCGGAGCGGCTGCGTGCCGAGCTGAAAAAAACGGAGCCATCCCGGGACACGTTGCCGGCAGGTACCGACCTGCCTCCCCTGCAGGCAAGCCCGGCCCCCACCGGCACGCTGGATCTGCAAGGGCACGTGCTGGACATTCAGGGCGGCCAGGCGCGAACGCAGTCTGGCCAGTTGTCCAACGGCGTGCTGAATGTGGCGACGCCGCTCAAGTTCCTCAACGCCGGCTCGGCCAGCAGGATGGGGGTGACGATCGGGGGCGAGCTGCGCAATGCCGGCGCGCTGGGCGTGGACCGGTCATCCTCGGTGTCCGGTCTGCTCCTTAACCGCGAGCGGGGCACGCTGCACCTGAGCGGGACGGGCAGCATCGGCTACCGGTACAACGGCTCGTTCTTCAACTACGGCCTTGTCACGGCCAGTGCTGCGGCGGTCGATGCCGAGGGACGCGCGCCGGTGATCTATCGCCGCCACGCCGCGTCGGACTCGACCGGGCGTGGCGTCAATCTGGGGACACTGACGGCGCAAGGCGGCTATGGCGTGATGGAAAGCCACGGCAGCATGACGACCCCGACCGGCAAGCCCGAGCGGCGCCATGTGTTCGTCAATCGCCGCAACATCGAGTTCACGGCTGCCGGCAATGCCCGGCGCGCGCTGAATGTCATGACTGGCCATCAGGGACATGACCTGTTCAACGCCGGCGTGATTACCGTGCATGGAGACGGGGCCGTGGCGATGTACAGCGACAGCGATTCCCAGATGATCAATGCCGGCACCATCAACCTGGGGGAAAAAGGCAGCAAGGCCCGCGGACAGTACGCGATGGTGCTGGGAAATCAGGCAACACAGAATGCCCTCATCGTCAATGCGCCGAAGGGGGTGATCAACGTCCACAGCGACGACTCGCATGCATTCCTGGTCGCGGCCGGGCGATTTGCCTTCCTGATGAACATGGGGGCAGTCAATCTGCTCTGCCCAAGCACGCGCTGCAGAACATACACGGACGACACGACGCGTGCCCACGACCGGTCCGAGTTTTATTCGCAGCGGGCCTATCATGCCGATCTGGCCGCGGAGGTGGACGGCATACGGGGCGGAATTGAAGATGGCGACCTGTCGCCGGACACAAATGGTGCAGGCCAGGTGCCAGCGCCAACCCGGGACTACAGCAATCTGCCGCGTACCGAACTGCCGGGCGGCCTGTGGAAGATCGACAGCCGGGGGAGTGTGCAGACTCACGACGGCGCCGTCGAATCCGGCCGCGTGGAGATCGTGGCCGGGACGTTGAACAACACCGGCCGCATGCAGCTGACATCGCTGACGATCGACAGTGACGGAAACCCGGTGCCGGCCGGCTTTTTCAATAACCACCGCCAGCTCAGTCTGAGCGCTTACTCTCCCGTGGATGGCACGCTGACCAACGAGAAGCACGCAACCCTCAACCTGACAGGCAGTGCCAGCATCGGGGTGTACCGGAATGGCTCGTTCGTCAACCATGGTTTTGTCATGGCCACGAGGCCCGCAGCCGGCGGCGACAAGGCGCCGGCGATCTACAAGGACGGCTGGTCGTTCGGCAAGGGCGTGACCCTGAATACCGGCAAACTGGTGGCGGACAGCGGCTACGGCGTGCTGGCGACATCGAGCGCCATGAACACGTCCGGCGGGCCGGCACGGAACCTGTTCGTCAACAGCGGTGAAATCCTGTTCACCGCGAGCAATGGCACGGTCAATGCCCTGCACGTGAAAACGCAGCACGACGGCCATGACCTGTTTAACGACGGCTACATCGTGCTGTTCGGCGACAAGGCCGTGGGCATGTACAGCGATGCCGATTCACAGCTGGTGAACCGTGGCACCATCACCCTGGCAGGTCAGGGCAGCGGCATGGTGGCGATGATGCTGGGCCCCAGGGCCAGCAGCCGGGCCGCCATCATCAATGAAGGCACCATCAGGATACGTGCCCGGCAGTCGCATGCCTTCCACCTGCAGGGAAGGGGCAAGCTGATCAACCGCGGCCGTGTCATTCTGGAGTGCGGCGATGACGGGGGCTGCGACACGTTCAAGGATCCGCATACCAGGCAGAGCGACAAGAGCGACACACCAGAGGCTGCCGGGCTGGTTTTCCAGCCGCGCATTGCCAAGGCCATCATGGATTCTGCCAGGGATTCTGGCGCCTCGCCGCAGGCCGGGACAAACCCGCTGGACCACTACCAGATCGGTACCAGCGCCAGCAGCGCCGGCACGCTGTCCGGCGATTATCTGGCGCTTGGTCACGACGTCCGCATCGATACCGGTTTTACTGCCGGCACATCGGCCAGACAGCAGGTCTATCCCAAGCTCGTCACCGGCAAGGGGCTGAGCGGCGCCGGCAATATCCGTTCGACCACCGTGGTCTGGGAGGCGCGGGGCTACCATGACAACGACGGCGATATCGGCGTCACCCTGGTCAAGAACGACTACCGCGACCTGATTGCCGACGCGTCGCTGGCACCGGTCGCCAGCGCCCTGGAGCGCAGCTACGGGCGCGGCAGACTGTTCTCCAGCCTGGAACTGCCGGGGCGTGAAGATTTTGCCCGCGCGCTGCGCCAGCTGTCCGGCGCCGGCTTTGACCGGTCACTGCGGGCCGTGCCCACGCTGGAACACCGTTTCGACCGGATGGCCGACAGCGTGGCCGAGGATGCCACCGGCTTCGGCTTCAGGCTGCTCGGGCGTGGCGAACGCGGCAGCCGGCTGGGTGCGTCAGCCTACGACATGGTCGCGCTGCAGCAGCGCTTTGCACCCGGCACGGCGCAACTGGCGGTGCGCTACGGTTTTGCCCGCGTGTCGCCGGGCAGCAGCAAGGACCGGGAGCAGGGACTGGACGGCAGCAGCCAGTACCTTGGCGCCCGCTATGCGCGGCCGCTGACGACCGGGCTGGCCGTGGAGGGCCACCTCGACTACTTCCTGCACCAGTACCGCACCCGGCGCACGCTCGACTATGGCACGGGGAGCAAGGCGGTCAATTACCGGGCGCGGGCCGATCACCGGCGCGACCAGCTGGGGGCCCGGCTGAACCTGGCGCTGGCACAGCCGGTCGGCGGTGCGGTGCTGACCCCGCTGCTTGGCGTCAGGCTGCGCTACCAGCGAGACGGCGCACTGCGGGAACGCGACGCCGGGGCCTTCGGGCTGCGGGTGACGTCGCGGCACGACGTGGCGCTGGAGGCGCTGCTGGGATTGCGTTTCAGCCATGACGGGCGGGATTCGCGGTCGCGAGGCTGGCAGCTGGATGCACAGTTCCATGGCCGACCGGCCATGCTGCGTCAGGCCGGCCGGCGGGAGGCGAGCCTGGCCGGTGCGCCGGATGCCCGCTTTGCCCTGGCGGCGGAGGATGGCCGGCGCCGCTTCGGCTACGACGGTCGGCTGGGCCTCAGCCACCAGGGACGCCACGGGCGCTTCAGCCTGGAGGGCTACCTGAGTCGCGACGACGGCAGTCAGGACCGCGGCGTGATGGCGAACTGGCGGCTGCTGTACTGAGCCCGCGGCTTTTTCTGGCGGTTTTGCCTGCCAGCCCGGGCCGGATGCAGCATTGTCCGGCCCGTCTGCCGTTCTGCCGTTTTGATGGTTTATGGTATTGTCCCAACAACCTGTTTTATCCCGGCACGACATGACTCTGATCTCGATCATCCTGGCTCTCGCGCTGGAGCAGTTGCGGCCGCTCGGCAATCGTAACCGCCTGCTCCTGCAGTTCACCCGTTACGCCAACACGCTCGAACGCAATTTCAATGCGGGCGAGTCCCGCCACGGCATGCTGGCCTGGCTGCTGGCCGTGCTGCTGCCGGTCATCCTGTCGCTGGCCGTGTTTTACTCGCTGCACAAGCTGTCGCCACTGCTGGCGCTGGTCTGGAACGTGGGCATCCTCTATCTGACGATGGGGTTCCGCCACTTTTCCAGTGCGCTGACCGAAATTACCGAGGCGCTGAACGAAGGCCGTGTCATCGACGCACAGCTGTCGCTCGGACGCTGGACCGGGCAGCCGACATCGGAGCTCGACGTCAACGAAATTTCGCGCCTGACCATCGAGCAGGGCGTGGTCGACTCATACCGGCATGTGTTCGGCACCATGTTCTGGTATGTACTGCTGCCGGGGCCGAGCGGTGCGGTGCTGTACCGTCTGGCCAGCATGCTGTACCAGAAGTGGGGCGTGCGCGACCTGCAGTTCGGCGACCGCTTCGGTCTGCCGGCCCGCCGGATCAGCGAATGGCTGGACTGGCTGCCGATCCGGCTGACCAGTGCCACCTTTGCCGTGATGGGAGATTTCGAGGATGCCGTGTACTGCTGGCGTGCCCAGGCCCAGGCCTGGGGCAACTACGCCTACGGCATTCTGCTGGCCAGCGCGGCCGGTGCCATTGGCGTCAAGCTCGGTGATCCGCTGCGGCAGGACTACACCGTCAAGTACCGCCCGGAACTCGGCGTCGGCGACGATGCCGACCCGGATTACCTGAAGCGTGCGATCGGTCTGGTCTGGCGTTCTGTCGTGGTGTGGCTGTTCGTGATCCTGCTGTTCACCGTGGCGCGCGCCCTGGTGTGAGCGGGGGAGGCCGCCCGCCTGCCGATCATCCCGTTGCGCCGGATCAGGGGAAAGCCTGCTCCGGGGGCGGTTTGCCCGCCGCCCGCGGATCTTGCCCCGATTCGGGTCATTCGATGTCGCAAAAGCCCCCCGACTGCGGGGGCTTGGTCATTCCATGCGTATCATTCATGAAAAGCGTGGAATTTCATTGCTTTGGCGCGTATAGTTCGCCCCCTTGAACCGCCACCGTTGTTGCAGGAGATACCACAAGATGTCGTTTGCCGAACTGGGACTGCCCGCAGAGATTCAGCGTGCTATTGATGAGCTCGGCTACAGCGAGCCAACCCCGATTCAGGCGCGCGCCATCCCTGAAGTGCTCGCCGGACGGGACCTGCTTGCCGCCGCCCAGACCGGGACCGGCAAGACTGCCGCGTTCACGCTGCCGATCCTGGCGCGCCTGCGCCGGCATGCCAGCACCAGCGTCAGCCCGGCCATGCACCCGGTGCGCTGCCTGATCCTGACGCCGACCCGCGAACTGGCCGACCAGGTTGCCTCGTCGGTCGAGCAATACCGCAAATACCTGCCGCTGCGTCATGCCGTCGTTTTTGGCGGGATCAATATTGATCCGCAGAAAGAAGCGCTGCGCCGCGGGGTGGAAATCGTCGTCGCCACACCGGGACGCCTGCTCGACCATATCGAACAGAAAACCGTCATCCTGAACCGGGTCGAAATGCTGGTGCTGGACGAAGCCGACCGCATGCTCGACATGGGCTTCATCCCCGACATCCGCCGCATTATCAGCCTGCTGCCGAAGACGCGTCAGACCCTGCTGTTCTCCGCCACGTTCTCGGCCGAGATCAAGCGTCTGTCCAGCGAATTCATGACCGACCCGATCACCATCGAGGTCGCTCGCCAGAACGCGACCGCGGCGTCGATCGAACAGCGCGTGTTCGCCGTCGACGGTGCCCGCAAGCGCCAGCTGCTTGGCCGCCTGATCAATGAGCGCGAAATGACCCAGGTCATCGTGTTCTGCCGCACCAAGCAGGGTGCCGACCGGCTGGCACGCGAACTGCGCCAGTTCGATCACATCCAGGCCGAAGCCATCCACGGCGACAAGGCCCAGCAGGCGCGACTGGATACCCTGGCTTCGTTCAAGGATGGCAAGCTGCGCGTGCTGGTGGCAACCGACATCGCCGCGCGCGGGCTCGACATCACCGAACTGCCGTACGTGGTGAACTTCGAGATGCCGAATTCGCCCGAAGACTACGTGCACCGCATTGGCCGTACCGGCCGCGCCGGCAGCTCCGGTGTTGCCCTGTCGCTGATGAGTGAAGACGAACAGCGCCTGCTCGAAGCCATCGAAAAGCTGACCCGGCAGACGCTGAAGCCGGAATGCCACAACGCCTTCTGGCCGAGCTGGATTCCGCGTCCGGTGACCGAGCGCCCGCCCCGCCCGGCACTGGCCGAACGCAAACCGGCGCCGGTGAAGGCCAGCCGCATCGAGAACGTCGACAACGATCGCAGCGATGTGGATGACGACGACGATGACGAGCTGCCGCTCAGGCAGGGTCGGCGTTTGCCGCTGACCCCGCGCTTCCAGCGCGAGCCGCGCGAAGTGCCGGCACTGTTGCTGCCGCCGCGTTACGAGCGCGCCTGACCCGACTTCCCCTGCCGCCTGATCCGATGACTGCCGAACTCGATCAACTGGCCGGGTGGATTGCTGCCTCCCGGCGTCTGGTCGTCATGACCGGCGCCGGCATGAGCACCGAATCCGGCATCCCCGATTTCCGCTCCTACCAGGGACGCTATACCCGCGACCAGAGTCTGCCGGAAGTGATCTCCATCGATTACTTCTACCGCGACCCGGTCGCATTCTGGGCAGCGTTCAAGGATATTTTCCAGCTGAAGCTGTCCGCCGGCCATGCGCCGAACGACGGTCACCGTCTGCTGGCCGCCCTGGATGACGGAGACCGGCACGTTACCGTCGTCACGCAGAACGTTGACGGCCTGCACGCCCGTGCCGGCAGCCGGCATATCGTCGAAGTCCATGGTTCCATCGAGCGTGCGCAGTGCCCGAGTTGCGGCACCGTGCATGACCTGGACTGGATCAATGCCCACACGCTGCCGGAATGCAGCCGCTGCGGTGACATCCTCAAACCGGATGTCGTGCTGTATGGCGAAGCCGTCGAGCGCATGGACGATGCCGTGGCCGCCCTGGCCGATTGCGACCTGCTGCTGGTGATGGGGTCGTCGCTGGAAGTCGGACCGATCAACCAGTTGCCGCTGATCGCCCGCCGCATCGGCCTGCGCACGGTGCTGGTGAACCTGGGGCCGACCCAGTTCGAGTCGGCCTTCGACCTGCGGATCACCGACCGGATCGGGCTGGTGGCGCGTGAACTCGCGCCGAAACTGGGCCTGACGCTGTAAGCGATATCAGGCCGGCGTGATCGGAATGGTCAGCCCGAGTGCACGGGACAACGGTACCGGTCTTTCCAGCAGCGATGCCAGCGTGTAGTGCCCCAGCGTGGAAAAAAACGCTTCCTGCGCCTCGCGCAATACCCCATACAACAGACAGGCATGCTCGATGCGGCATGCCGAGTGTTCGCTGCCGAAGCACTCGACCAGCGCGTCACTCCCCTCGGTCAGGCGGACCAGCTCGCCCAGATTGATCTGCGCCGGTGCGCGGCCCAGCCGCAGGCCGCCCCCCTTGCCACGCACAGTCAGCAGATAGCCATGCTGGCCCAGCAGGTGCACGACCTTCATCAGATGGTTGGCAGAAATGCGGTAGGTGTCAGCCAGTTCGCCAATGGTGACCAGACGGTCATCGCACAGGGCGGCGTACATCAGCACCCGCAGGCTGTAGTCGGTGAAGGAAGTCAGTCTCATCGGAATTGTCGCCTCATTGATTCGTGGGCCGGGCAGGGCGTACTATTAGTGGTATAAATTTTACATCTTAAAGGGGCCGACATGGCGAATATCGACCGGAATGGCGTACTGGACCTGCTGCGGGACGTGATCGACCCCGAACTGGGGTTCAATATCGTCGACATCGGGCTGATCTACGGCGTCGAGCTGGGCGCCGACAGCCTGTCTGTCAGCATGACCATGACTTCGCCGGCCTGCCCGATGGGGGACATGCTGTATGACGACGTCCGGCAGACCCTGCTCGATGCACTGCCCGACGACTGGCAGATCGACGTCAGCGTGGTCTGGGAGCCGGCATGGTCGCCGGCGCGGATGTCGCCGGAACTGCGGCAACGCTTCGGCTGGCAGGACGACCAGCCGGTCTGACGCCTTTTCCCCTCCATGCCGGCAAGGATTGCCATGAAACTCCGCTTGTTGCTGCTGTTGACGTTCCCGCTGGTGCTGTGGATGGCCGTGGCCGGTGGCCTGGTCAGGGTTGGCGTGCCGGTGCCGACCAGCGCCGGCGGGATTGGCTGGCATGGTGCGCTGATGGTCGGTGGCTTCTTTGGCAGCCTGATTGCGCTGGAGCGGGCGGTGGCGCTCGGCAAGCGCTGGGGCTGGCTGGCCCCGGTCGGTGCCTGGCTCGGCGCCCTGCTGCTGCTGGCCGGACGTCCGGAAGGCATGTTGCTGATCACTGCCGCCAGTCTGATGCTGGTGGCAATGTCGGTCAGTGTCTGGCGCCGGCAGGCACAGAACTTCACCTTTTACCTGGCGGTGGCCGCCGGCTGCTGGAGCATCGGCAATGTGCTGTGGCTGATGGCGCGACCGCTGGCCGAAGTGCTGGGCTGGTGGATGGCCTTTCTGGTGCTGACCATTGCCGCCGAACGGCTGGAACTGTCGCGCTTCGCGCCGCGGCCGCCGTGGGCTGAACGGGCTTTCGATGCCGTCATGCTGCTGTGGCTGGCCGGTCTGCTCAGTGGTGCGGGTCTGCTGACCGGACTGGCGCTGCTGGCGCTGGCGGCCTGGATGGTGCGCTTCGACGTGGCCCGGCATACCGTCCGTGGCCAGGGCCTGCCGCGTTTTGTCGCCATCTGCCTGCTGTCCGGCTATGCCTGGCTGGCGCTATCGGCGCTGGCGCTGATGGCCGGCGGTGGCTATCAGGCCGGGCCGGGATACGACATGGCATTGCACGGCGTGGTGATCGGCTTCGTGCTGTCGATGGTGTTCGGCCATGCGCTGATCATCCTGCCCGCCGTCAGCGGGCTGAAGGCGCGCTACCGGCCACAGTTCTACCTGCCCCTGCTGCTGCTGAATATCGGCCTGCTGATCCGTTTCAGTGGCGGCTGGCTGGCGCGGGCCGACTGGGTCGCGCTCGGCGCATCGCTGAATGGCGTGGCACTGCTGGCCTTCATGCTGCTGATGCTCAATGCACTGCGCGAAGGGCGCCGGCGCTCGCGTCCCGGCCGATAGCGTGGTGCACGCGGCGGTTCGCCGGGGAGGGCTGAATGGACGGTTTCATCTGCTGCCGCCTGTCGGCCGGGCTCGCTTTCGTGCGCGGGGAATGCTTAATGTCATATTGATTGACCTTGGGCAATCATCGAATCACGGGCAATGACGTTACAATGCGCCATCCGCGAGACCATCCATGCCGCCATGCCGACGACCATCATGCCCCATTCCCTCAACGATCCTATCTCGTTGATGTACTACACCTACCGCGCCTTCACCAGCAAACCCGACGAGATGCTGGCTGCTCGCGGTCTGGCCAGGGTCCATCACCGCATCCTGCATTTTGTCGGCAGCAATCCCGGCATCAGCGTCAACATGCTGTTGCGCGTGCTGGGGGTCAGCAAGCAGGCCGTCAATGCGCCGCTGCGCCACCTGCAGGAACAGCAACTGATTGTGGCCGGCATCGCCAGCCATGACCGGCGGGTGAAGGAACTGCGACTGACCGACAGCGGGCAGTCCCTGCTCGGGCAGCTGTCCGAAAACCAATTGCGGATGATGGACGAGATCGCCGCATCGGTCGGCGAAGCGGACATGGCTGCCTGGTGGCGGGTCATGGCCCGGCTGGCGGAATACGCGGCCCGCGACTGACGGCCCGGCGGCATGGCCGGTGGCACGCCGGGGCGGGGCAAGCCCGTCCGGCCGTGCGGATGTTCAATAGACTGTGTGGTCCGCCTTTGTCCGCAGTCTCCGGTACAATCTTGTGACAATTTTCTGCACAAGCGCACCCGGAGAAACAGATGGCCGTCATCCGCCAAGAGGACTTCATCGCCAGCATCGCTGACGCATTCCAGTACATCAGCTACTACCACCCCAAAGATTACATCCAGGCACTGGGCCGCGCGTACGAGCGCGAAGAAAGCCCGGCCGCCAAGGATGCCATCGCCCAGATCCTGACCAACAGCCGACTCTGTGCCGAAGGGCACCGCCCGATCTGCCAGGACACCGGCATTGCCGTGGTGTTCCTGAAAGTCGGCATGAACGTGCGCTGGGATGCGACGCAATCGGTGCAGGACATGGTCAACGAAGGGGTGCGCCGCGCCTATCTGAACCCGGACAACAAGCTGCGCGCGTCCGTGCTGCTCGATCCGGCCGGTCTGCGCAAGAACTCGCGCGACAACACGCCGGCCGTGGTCCACTACGAAATCGTCCCGGGTGACGGCATCGAAGTGATCTGTGCCGCCAAGGGCGGCGGTTCGGAAAACAAGAGCAAGATGGCCATGCTGAACCCGTCCGACTCGATCGTCGACTGGGTACTGAAGACCGTGCCGACCATGGGGGCCGGCTGGTGTCCGCCGGGGATTCTCGGCATCGGCATCGGCGGCACGCCGGAAAAGGCGCTGCTGATGGCGAAGGAATCGCTGATGGCGCCGGTCGATATCGATGAGCTGATCGCCCGCGGTCCGCAGAACCGGGTCGAAGAGCTGCGGCTTGAACTGTTCGACAAGGTCAACGCACTCGGTATCGGCGCCCAGGGCCTGGGCGGCCTGACCACGGTGCTCGACATCAAGATCCTCGACTACCCGACCCATGCCGCCAGCCTGCCGGTGGCCATGATCCCGAACTGTGCCGCGACCCGCCACGTGCACTTCCACCTCGACGGCAACGGCCCGGCGCATCTGGAAACGCCGAAGCTGGAAGACTGGCCGGCAGTCAGCTGGGCGCCGGACACCGAGGTCGCCACCCGTGTCGATCTGGATACGCTGACGCCGGAACAGGTCGCCAGCTGGAAGCCGGGCCAGACCCTGCTGCTGAACGGCAAGATGCTGACCGGTCGCGATGCTGCGCACAAGCGCATCAACGACATGCTGGCCAGGGGGGAAACGCTGCCGGTCGACTTCACCAACCGCGTGATCTACTACGTCGGCCCGGTCGATCCGGTGCGCGACGAGGCCGTCGGCCCGGCCGGCCCGACCACCGCAACGCGGATGGACAAGTTCACCGAAATGATGCTCAGCCAGACCGGCCTGATTTCCATGGTTGGCAAGGCCGAACGCGGCCCGGTTGCGATCGAGGCGATCAAGAAGCACAAGTCCGCCTATCTGATGGCAGTCGGTGGCGCAGCCTACCTGGTGGCAAAGGCCATCAAGCACGCGCGCGTGGTCGGCTTCGAGGACCTGGGCATGGAAGCGATCTACGAGTTCGACGTCAGGGACATGCCGGTGACGGTTGCCGTCGACGCCTGTGGCGAGAGCGTCCACCAGACCGGGCCGAAGACCTGGCAGGCCCGGATCGGCAAGATCCCGGTTGCCGTCGCCTGACCATGCGGAACAAATGAAAACAGCCCGTCAATACTGACGGGCTGTTTTATTTCGGGATTTCAGTGCGGGCTGCCCAAATTTTAGGCAGGAAGGGGAATCCGGTGTGCGGACAGCAACTTGGATGACTTATCCACAGATTGTCCACGCCGCCATCCCCGCTCGCTGGGGACAAGGATCAGAACCGGCGATCATTGCGCCAGCCCTGGGGCGCATCCGGAGCCCAGTCCTGACGGATCGGGCGAACCGGTTCACGGGCGGACCCGGGATCGCGCGGCTGACTGCGCGAGGAGCGGCGCTCCTCCCACTGGCGGCGGGCACGTTCGGCCTGGGCCTGGGTCACATCGCCATTCTCCAGCGCCTGTTGCAGCCGTCGTTCGCGATGCTCCCGCCAGGGTTCGACCTGCTGGCCGCGATCACTCGGCGGCGCTGCCCGGGTCATGGTGGAGATCAGGGCGCCGATCGACAGCAGACTGTAAAACAAGCCTTTCATCAACCTCACCACTCAATGGAAACAATAAATCATATAGGTGAAATGACCTTGCCGGGGCGGCTTCGCCATCTTCCCTCTGATGCCTCGCACTGTACACGCGGCGGTGTTGCGACGCTGTGTCGTGGCGGGCAGGACATGTAAATGACTGTATCGCCTGGATTTGCGGAATAAAAAATCACGAATACACTAGGCACCATGACCCAAGACACGCTGAACACCAAGAAAATCCTCATCGTCGACGACGATCCGCGAATCCGCGAATTGCTGTTGCGTTACCTGCAACAGCAGGGATTCGATGCCGATGCCTACGCCGATGCCAGCCGGCTGGACCAGCGCCTGCAGCAACGCCGGCCGGACCTGATCGTGCTCGACCTGATGCTGCCGGGCGAGGACGGACTGTCCGTGGTGCGGCGCCTGCGGGCGACCGGGGAAACGATTCCGATCATCCTGCTGACGGCCAAGGGCGACGATATCGACCGCATTGTCGGGCTGGAAATGGGCGCCGACGATTACCTCGGCAAACCGTTCAACCCGCGCGAGCTGGTGGCGCGCATCCAGGCCGTCCTGCGGCGCCAGGCACCGGTGCCGGCGCTGGCGGCGGAAACAGCGGCCGGGGAAAGCTACCCGTTCGGTGATTTCGTGCTCGACGCCGGTTGTCGCGAACTGCGGCGCAAGGACGAGCCGGTGGCGCTGACGCCGGCCGAATTCGCCATGCTGCTGGTACTGGTCACCCATCCGCGCAAACCGCTGTCGCGCGAACGGCTGATGCAGCTGGCGCGCGGACGCGATATCGAAGCGTTCGACCGCAGCGTCGACGTGCAGATTTCCCGCCTGCGCAAGCTGATTGAAGCCGACAGCAGCGAACCGCGCTTCATCCGCACCGTGTGGGGCTTTGGTTACGTGTTCGTGCCGGACGGGGAAAACGTCTGATGCGGCTGGTGCCGCGCAGTCTGTTCGGTCGCTTTGCCTGGCTGCTGCTGGGCACGGTGCTGCTCAGCCAGCTGGTGGCGGTGCTGATCTTCGGGGCCAGCCGCGAGCGGCTGATTGCCCAGCAGACGGCCGAACAGATCTTCGACGTCCTCGCCGATGCCGAGCAGCAGCTTGAAGGGTTGCCGGTCGCTGCGCGTGATCGCTTCCTCGATGCGTACAACCACCCGGGCGGGATCAACCTGGTACCGGCCGATGGCCTGATGCCACCGGAGCTGACCCCGTCCACCCGCGAACAGCGCTCGATCATGCAGGCCCTGGCCGCCGGCGGGCTGGTCATTGACGACGCCCGGGTCGAGCGTGACCCGGTCAACGAGCTGTGGCTGGCGGTGACCATTCTCGACAAACCGTACTGGCTGATCCTGCCGCTGGGGCGTCTGCACAGCGAAGTGGGCTCGACCTGGCCGCTGACCATCGTCGCCTTCCTGGCCATCGTGCTGTTCGCCGCTTCATGGATGGCATGGCGCATGTCGCTGCCGCTGGCGCAACTGCATCGGGCTGCGGCGCGGCTGGAGCGTGGCGAAACCCCGGAACCGCTCGTCGAGTCGGGACCGGACGAATTCCGATTGCTGTCACGCCAGTTCAACCGGACCGTACAGGCCCTGCATGAGCTGGAAGGGGACCGCCGCATCATGCTGGCCGGCGTGTCGCATGACCTGCGTACGCCGCTGACCCGCATGCGACTGTCAGTCGAGATGATGGATGAAGCCTGGCTGCGGGATGGCATGCTGACCGACCTGTCCGACATCGAACGCATCCTCAAGCAGTTTTCCGATTACGCGCGCGGCGAACCGGACGAAGCGCTGGAGCGCATTGACCTGTACCTGTTCGCCCGGGACGTGGTCGAACCCTATCAGCGCGACGGCAAACCGGTGAGCCTGGACGACAACCATCCGCTGCTCGACATTCCGATCCGGCCAGTGGCCGTACGGCGTCTGCTCGGCAATCTGATCGACAACGCCCTGCGTTACGGTCAGCCGCCGGTGACGGTTCGTGTACATCAGACTGATGGCTGCCTGTGGTTGCAGGTCCACGATGGCGGCAGCGGTTTTCCGGATGAGGCCACCGCCCGCTTGTTGCGGCCGTTCACGCGCGGTGAAGCGGCCCGAACCGCCGACGGCGGTTCCGGCCTGGGACTGGCCATGGTCAAGCGCATTGCCGATGCACACGCTGCCCGGCTGGCATTCCTCAAGGACACCGACGGTTTCTCCGTCGGTGTCGGTTTCCCGCTTCCGGCGGCGAAACCGGCCCGGAAAGTCATTTCCGCGCTGGCCGAGCGTCGCAAGGGGGCGGCGGAAGGCTGAAACAAAGCCTTTTTCTCTCAAGGACTTGCCGAATCGGTGACAAAAAAGCGGAAAACGGGTGTTGACGGAAGAGAGGGGCGGACGTATAGTTCGCTTCCTCGCTGCACGACGCAGCGCCGAACGAAGCAGCAAGTTGCTGATTCAGTTCGGAAAAACGCTCTTTAACAAAACAGACAACCGATAAGTGTAGGCGCTTGCTGAAAAGCAAGGCTTACACAGTCAAGGAAGAACTTTCAGAAGTTCTTTTGAGA
>NZ_QLTJ01000020.1:0-53732 GCF_003269145.1 Microvirgula sp. AG722
TCTTTGAATTCTGGGGTAAAACGCTGCGTACTCACGGACATCCTCCTATGCTCAAATCATAGGGCAGGAATGCCTACTGGAGCCGGGGCAGTCCACTATTCGCATTTGAACCTGTAAACCCGCGCTGATCCATCTCGTCACGGACGCCCCCTCTCAGCCATCTCGCCGTCGGCCCTAAACTAGCCATGACCTCCCCCCTCGGCATTCATTCAATGCCAGCCAGTTAGTTGACCCCATTGCCCACTGAGCCATATCAAATTTATTCATTTTACCCATACGTAATACTTGCTGATGGTCATCATTTTGCGTAGCATCTAGGCACTAAACAGCTTAATAGCATATAAAGAACAACTACGCAGATGCCTCATACCTCGCTGCAGGACCCTTCGATCGAATCGCTCACGCAAGCGCAGCGCGACCGGCTGGCCTTTATCGAGCTGCGTCTACGGTTTATGGGCAGCATCCGTCGGCAAGATCTGGTAACTCGATTTGGCATGCAAGAGGCCGCGGCCACACGGGATATCGGTCTGTACAAAACCCTGGCCGCCAACAACATCCAATACGACGCCAAGGCCAAGACCTATCTGATCGGAAACCACTTCAGCCCGCTGTTTTCCTACGACACCGAGCGCGTGCTGGCTTGGCTGACCCAAGGCATTGGCGACAACGCCGAGCCACAGCCCAAGACCTGGATCATCTCCGATGGCCCTGCCCTACTGGCCAAACCAGATCTGAACACCTTGTCAGCCGTCACCCGCGCCATGTACCTCGACTGCCCGCTCTCCATGCAGTACCACTCTCTGTCCAGTGGTTTAACCCAATGTGAAATCGTGCCATTTGCCCTGATCGACACTGGCCTGCGCTGGCATGTGCGTGCATTTGACCGCAAGAGCCAGGAATTTCGGGATTTTGTGCTAACGCGGATTCAACAACCGAAAGTATTAGTCGGGCAGCCGATCGCAGCGCATGAGCAGTGTGATCAGGACGCGGAATGGAATCGGACAGTCGAGCTTGAGCTGGTGCCGCATCCCGATCAACCACACCCGGAAATTACCGAGATGGATTATGGGATGCAGAACGGCGTGCTGCGTTTGACGCTGCGTGCCGCGACAGTGGGGTACACGTTGCGGAAGTGGGATGTGGATTGTTCGGCAGGACATCAGCTTTATGAAGTGCAACACCGCCTATGGCTGGTGAACTCACACAATTTGAACGGCATAGCGAACGCAAGGCTAGCGCCGGGGATCGATATGCAAACGATCCAGAAAAAACATTGAGACATTCAAAAACCATGAACGCCATCAAGCAACATGACCAAAGCCAGATCAAGTGGATTTCCGACTTCATCTGGAACATCGCTGACGACCGCCTGCGCGACGTCTATGTGCGCGGCAAGTACCGAGATGTCATCCTCCCTTTCACCGTACTGCGGCGGCTCGACGCCGTGCTCGAAGCCACGAAGGACGCGGTGCTGGAGCGCAAGAAGTTCCTCGACATCCACAAAGTGGCCGACCAGGACGGCGCGCTGCGTATGGCGGCAGGCCAGGCCTTCTACAACGTCTCGGAGTTCACGCTGGCCAAGCTGAAGGCCAGCGCGGCGGAGCAGCGGCTGCGCGATGACTTCATTGCGTACCTGGACGGTTTCTCGCCCAACGTGCAGGAAATCCTCACCAAGTTCAACTTCCGCAACCAGATCCAGAAGCTAGTGGATTCGCACGTCCTTGGCTACCTGATCGACGACTTCCTCGACCCCGAGGTCAATCTCGCCCCGCTGCCGGTGAAAGATGCTGACGGCCGCATCAAGCTACCCGCTCTGGACAACCATGGCATGGGCACGGTATTCGAGGAGTTGATCCGCCGCTTCAACGAAGAGAACAACGAAGAGGCGGGTGAGCACTTCACCCCGCGCGACGTGGTCAGCCTCATGGCCAAGCTGCTGTTCCTGCCGGTGGCCGACCGGATCGAGTCCAGCACCTATTCGCTTTACGACGGCTCCTGCGGCACGGGCGGCATGCTCACCGTGGCCGAGGAAGAACTTCACGAACTGGCCGAGCAGTACGGCAAGGAAGTCTCCATTCACCTGTTCGGCCAGGAAATCAGTGACGAAACCTACGCCATCTGCAAGGCCGACCTGCTCTTGAAGGGCGAAGGCGCGGCGGCCGAGAACATAGTCGGTGGCGCGGACAAATCTACCTTGTCCGCGGACCAGTTCCGCAGCCGCGAATTCGATTTCATGATCTCCAACCCGCCTTACGGCAAGAGTTGGAAAACCGATCTGGAGCGCATGGGCGGCAAGAAGGAATTCAACGACCCGCGCTTTATCGTCAGCCACGCGGGCAGCCCCGAATTCAAACTCATTACCCGCTCCAGCGACGGGCAGCTCATGTTCCAAGTGAATAAGCTGCAGAAGATGAAGCACAACACGCCACTGGGCAGCCGCATCGCGCTGGTGCATAACGGCTCGGCACTGTTCACCGGCGATGCGGGCCAGGGCGAGAGCAACATCCGACGCTGGGTGCTGGAGAACGACTGGCTCGAAGCCATCATCGCCCTGCCGCTCAACATCTTCTACAACACCGGCATTGCCACCTACATCTGGGTGCTAGCCAACCAGAAAGCCGCACACCGCAAGGGCAAAGTGCAGTTGATTGACGCCAGCGGCTGGTCCCAACCGTTGCGCCGTAACCTCGGCAAGAAGAACTGCGAACTCTCGGACGCAGACATCCAGCGAATCATCGACCTCTACCTCGGCGAGGCTCAGGAAACCGCCCAGTCCAAATGGTTCGACACCCAGGACTTCGGCTATTGGAAGATCACCGTCGAGCGCCCGCTGCGCCTGAAAAGCCAGCTCTCCGACGAACGCATTGAGCCCCTGCGTTTTGCCACCGGCGACGAGACGCTGCGCGCCGAGATCTACGCCACCCACGGCGACGCGCTTTATACCGAGTTCGCCAAGCGCAAACCGGCCATCGAGGCGTGGCTAAAAGGCGAGGACGAGAACGAAGACAGCGACAGCGACAGCGACAGCGACAGCGACAGCGGCGATGATGGTGAGGCCCCCGCCATCCGCAAGGCCGTGCCCGCCAAGCGCCGCAAAAAGCTGCTCGATGTCTCAACGTGGCAGCGCGATAAGTGGCTGATGGAGGTGGCTCAACGGGCGAAAAAGGCACTAGGTAGCGCCGTATTCGACGATCATAACGATTTCCGCTCTCGCTTCGATGCTGTCCTCAAGGTGCAGGGCGATAAACTCAGCGCGCCGGAGAAAAAGGCCATTTACAAGGCGGTGAGCTGGCGCGACGAAGCGGCCCCTCCGGTTATCGCCAAGCGTACCAAACTGAGTGCGGGTGTATATTTTGAGCCGGGCTATGACGGCGCGTATCTGGAAACCGTGGGCAAGAACCGTTTCATGGTCGAGTACGAGCCCGACAGCGAGCTGCGCGACACCGAGCAGGTGCCGCTGAAGGAACCGGGCGGCATCGACGCTTTCTTTGGCCGCGAAGTGCTGCCTCACGCACCGGACGCCTGGATCGCCACGGACAAGACCCAGATCGGCTACGAGATTTCCTTCGCTCGCTATTTCTACAAGCCCGCGCCGCTGCGCACGCTGGCGGAAATCCGTGCCGACATCCTCGCGCAGGAGCAGCAGAGCGAAGGGCTGCTGCACAAGATCGTGGGGGGCGCGTAATGACGGCGGAGAGCGCGTACCCGAACTACCGGCAGCCGAAGATGCGCTGGTTGCCCGCTGTGCCGGAACACTGGAACGAGCAACGCGCCAAAACCTTTTTCCGCGAGGTGGATGAGCGCTCGAAGACCGGACAGGAGGAACTGTTGTCTGTGTCACACCTCACCGGTGTTACTCCGCGTAGCCAGAAGAAGGTCACGATGTTCAAGGCTGCGAGCTACGTTGGCTCCAAACTGTGCCGTCCAGGTGACATCGTTATCAACACGCTGTGGGCGTGGATGGCTGCGCTTGGTGCGAGCAGGCACGTGGGCATCGTCAGTCCGGCCTATGGCGTGTACCGCCCGCACCACGCTGACAGCTTCAACCCGGCGTATCTCGATTACTTGTTGCGCACCCGCGCCTACGTGGCCGAATACATCGGGCGCTCGACTGGCATCCGATCCTCTCGCCTGCGCCTCTACCCGAACCAGTTCCTCGACATTGCTCTGATCCAGCCCCCACGCCCCGAGCAAGACCAGATCGTCGCCTATTTGCGCGCGCAGGACGCGCACATCGCCCGCTTCATCAAGGCTAAGCGCGAACTCATCAAGCTGCTGACCGAACAGAAGCTACGCATCATCGACCACGTCGTCACGCACGGCCTCGACACTGCAGTCGCGCTGAAGCCTTCCGGCATCGAATGGCTGGGCGATGTGCCGGAGCATTGGGAAGTGAAGCCGCTTAAACGTTGGGTGAGGCTGAATGCCCGCACGCTGGGCGAGAAGACCAGTCCAGATTTTGAGTTCCGCTACGTGGACATCGGATCGGTGCAAACCGGGCGCTTGGCAAAGGAACTTGAGCGCATCCGTTTCGAGGCGGCGCCGTCCCGAGCGCGTCGCGTTCTACGTCAAGGCGACACCATCATCTCGACTGTGCGAACGTACCTGAAGGCCATCTGGTATGTCAGTGAGGATGCGGATGACCTGATCGCATCCACCGGCTTTGCTGTGCTCACGCCTGGCAAAAGTGTGGAGCCCGAATACCTCGGTTACGTCATCCAGAGCAGTGCCTTTGTGAACCGAGTGGCGGCCAACTCCATCGGCATCGCGTATCCCGCCATCGCAGAAACTGTGCTGGGACGCTTTCCTGTGGCGTTGCCACCGACCGTGGATGAGCAGCAGGCCATCGTTGCGCACATCAAGACAGAGAGTGCGCCGCTGGACGACGCAATCGCCCGCACCGAAGAAGAGATCAAGCTGATCCGCGAATACCGCGACCGCCTGATTGCCGATGTGGTCACCGGCCAAGTGGACGTGCGGGGCTGGCAGCCCAGCCTTGAGGACGTGGTGGACGACGCGGCGCTGGCTGCGCTCGGCGATGACCCGGAAGACGTGACTGATGAGGAGGATGGCGATGGCGATGGCGATGGCGATGGCGAAGACTGACACCAGCGAGCGCTGGTTCGAGGCGCGCGTGGTGCGTGGCCTGACCGGAGTGCCGCAGCCCGAGTACAGTCATGAGGTGGCTTCCACGGACTTTGCCGCCACCCACAACGGCTACGTGCAGGGCAAGCCCACCGACTACAACCGCGACGTGGCGCTGGATGTGGCGCAGTTGCTGGCCTTCTTGCAGGCCACCCAGCCCAAGACGGTGGAAACGCTGGAACTGGCGGCGGACAGCATCAAGCGCACCCAGTTCCTGCACCGGCTACAGGGCGAGATCACCAAGCGCGGCGTGGTGGACGTGTTGCGCAAGGGCGTGAGCCACGGGCCGGTACACGTCGATCTCTACAAGCTGCTGCCCACGCCGGGCAATGCCGCTGCGGCGGATGCCTTCGGCAAGAACATCTTCAGCGTCACCCGGCAGGTGCGCTACAGCAATGATTCCGGCAACGAACTGGACTTGGTGATCTTCATCAACGGCCTGCCGGTGCTGACCGTCGAGTTGAAGAATTCGCTGACCAAGCAGACCCTGGCCGACGCCATCGTCCAGTACCAAACCACGCGCAGCCCGCAGGAGCTACTGTTCCAGTTGGGGCGTTGCGTGGCGCACGTTGCGGTTGATGACGCGGAGGTCGCGTTCTGCACCGAATTAAAAGGCAAGGCGTCGTGGTTCCTGCCGTTCAATCAGGGCTGGAACAGTGGCGCGGGCAACCCACCCAATCCGGATGGTCTGAAGACCGACTATCTGTGGAAGCAGGTGCTGACCCGCGAGTCGCTGGCCAACATCATCGAGAGCTACGCGCAGGTAGTGGTGGAGGAAGAAGCAGACGCTAGCGGCAAGAAACGCAAGAAGCGCAAGCAGATCTTCCCGCGCTTCCATCAGTTGCGCACGGTGCGTGCGCTGCTGCACCGTGCCCACAGCGACGGGGTGGGCAAGCGCTATCTGATCCAGCATTCGGCAGGAAGCGGCAAGAGCAACACGATTGCCTGGTTGGCGCACCAATTGGTGGAGCTGCGCCGCAAGGACGACCCGATGACGGCGCAGTTCGACTCCATCATCGTCATCACCGACCGGCGCGCGCTGGACACACAGATTGCCCGTACCATCAAGGGTTACGACCACGTGGCGGCGATCTTCGGCCACTCCGACAACGCGCAGGAGCTGCGTGAGTACCTGCGCCGTGGAAAGAAGATCATCGTCACCACGGTACAGAAATTCCCGTTCATCCTCGATGAGCTGGGCGACCTCTCCGGCAAGAGCTTCGCGCTGTTGATCGACGAAGCGCATTCCAGCCAAGGCGGCAAGACCACGGCGCGGATGCACGAAGCCCTCGGCGGCAAGGTTGCCGAGGAGGAGTTCGAGGAGGACAGCACGCAGGATGCGGTCAACGCCGAAATCGAGAAGCGCATCGCCTCGCGCAAGCTGCTCGCCAACGCCAGCTACTTTGCGTTCACTGCGACGCCAAAGAACAAGACGCTGGAGTTGTTCGGCGAGAAGACCCTCGTCGGCGACAAGGTGCAGTTCCGCTCGCCGGAGGAGCTGACCTACACCACCAAGCAGGCCATCCAGGAGAAGTTCATCCTCGACGTGGTGGAGAACTACACCCCCTACGATAGCTTCTACCAAGTAGCCAAGACGGTGGCGGACGATCCGGAATTCGACAAAGTGAAGGCGCTGAAGAAGATCCGTCACTACGTCGAGTCGCACGACAAGGCCATCCGCCGCAAGGCCGAGATCATGGTCGATCACTTCATCGCACAGGTCGCGGGCAAGCAGAAGATTGGCGGCAAAGCGCGGGCGATGATCGTGTGCAACGGCATCGCCCGCGCCATCGACTACTGGCGCGAGGTGTCGGATTACCTCACGCAAATTAAGAGCCCGTACAAGGCCATCGTGGCGTACTCGGGCGACTTCGAGATTGGCGGCCAGAAGAAGACAGAGGCCGATCTAAACGGGTTTCCGAGCAAGGATATTCCAGCCACTCTCAAGCAAGACCCATATCGCTTCCTGATCGTTGCCAACAAGTTCGTCACCGGCTTCGATGAGCCCTTGCTGCACACGATGTACGTGGACAAGCCGCTGGCGGGCGTGCTGGCGGTGCAAACCCTCTCTCGCCTGAACCGCGCGCATCCGCAAAAGCACGACACTTTCGTGCTCGACTTTGCCGACAACGCCGAGGCGGTGAAGGCGGCGTTCCAGGACTACTACCGAGCGACCATTCAGACCGGCGAAACCGATGCCAACAAACTGCACGACCTGAAGGCCGAACTCGACGGGCAACAGGTATATAGCTGGCAGCAGGTGGAAGACTTGGTGGCGCTGTACTTGAGCGGCGCAGACCGGGACAAGCTCGACCCAATCCTCGATACGTGCGTGGCCGAATACTCGGACAAGCTCGGCGAGGACGATCAGGTCAAGTTCAAGGGCAAGGCTAAGGCCTTCGTGCGCAGCTACGGCTTTCTTGCGGCGATTCTGAGCTATGGCCACCCGACGTGGGAGAAGCTGTCGATCTTCCTGAATTTCCTCATCCCCAAGCTGCCCGCACCCAAAGAGGAAGACCTCTCCAAGGGAGTACTAGAGACCATCGACATGGACAGCTACCGGGTGGAGGCCAAAGCGGCGCTGAAGATGGCGATGGACGACGCCGATGCAACGGTCGATCCAGTGCCACCGGGCGGTGGCGGTGGCAAGGGCGAAGCGGACATCGACAAGCTCTCCGCAATCATCAAGACCTTCAACGACCTGTTCGGCAATATCGATTGGAAGGACGAGGACAAGATTCGCAAGGTCATCGCCGTGGAGATTCCGGCGCGGGTGGCGCAGGACAAAGCCTACCAGAACGCGCAAGCGAATTCTGACAAGCAAAACGCCAGGCTGGAGCACGACAAGGCACTCAACCGCGTGGTTCTGGAGCTGCTGTCCGACCACACCGAGCTATTCAAGCAGTTCAGCGACAACCCCAACTTCAAGCGCTGGCTGACGGATACGGTGTTCGATGCGACCTATCAGCCGGGGGCGATTCCGCCGAAGACTCCGCCACAGACTGGCGTTGGCCTGTAACGGAAGGGAGTAGGAGATGAAGCTGAATTTAGTGAAGGTAGTTGTTGACTACCTGAAATCACGGCCAGGCGATAGGTTCACCGCACGACAAATTGCCGACTGGGTGTTCGCCACTTACCCGGAGGAATGTCAGGCAAAAAAAGACAACAGTCAGACTCTGGATACGGATGCCGACCTGGTGCAGCAGATCGTCCGAGAGATCAGTTCGCAGATGCCGCGTCTGCAACGTAAGCAGCCCGAACTGAAGATGACCGAGGGGCGCCCTCGCAGGTTCTACTTCTCTTTGCTTTCGGACAGCGCCGAAGTAGCTGAGGCGGAAAGTGATGGAGTCATCTCTACGGACTATGCAAGCCAGTCAAAACTTGACGAACAAGCGCTCTATCCGCTGCTGTCGCAGTATCTATGGAAGGAATTCAAGGTCTATTCCAAGCGAATCGACGAGAAGCGCTCATCCAACAAGCGCGGACCCAACGGTAACCGCTGGCTTCACCCTGACGTGGTTGGAATGGAGGACCTAGGCGCGGAATGGCACCGCGAAGTGCGCGACTGCGTGATGCAGTACTCTGACAAGAGTACCAAGCTCTGGTCGTTCGAGGCCAAGCTGCTGATCAACCGTTCGAACGTGCGCGAATGCTTTTTCCAAGCAGTATCCAACTCTTCGTGGGCAAACTTCGGCTATCTGGTCGCAGCAGAAATCGAAGGCCAGGACACGCTCAAAGAGCTGAGAATGCTGTTTGCAGCACACGGCATTGGTTTCATCAAGTTGGACGCTGAGAATCCCGCCGACAGCCAGGTCTTAATTCCTGCCCGTGAAAGAGACGAAATCGATTGGGATATGGCAAACCGACTAGCAACGGAAAACAAGGACTTTCTGGAGTACGTTAAGCTGGTGAAGCAGTTCTACCAGACTGGTGAGGCCCGTTCATCAGATTGGGATTTCCATGAAGAAACAGACTGATTTTTTTACTGCATAGTGCCCGATCTGGACGATGAAATGCGGTAAATTAGCAACACATGGGTGTCGCTCGCAGTACCCGAGTAAAGCGTTCTGCGCAGGTTTGAGTCCCAATCACGCCCGCGACTTGTCTATATTTTAAGCAAATTACAAGGGGTACATGAGGGGGTACATTTTAAAATACAGAACTTCAATTCTTTGTTTTAAAAAGACTTACAACAACAATCCGGTCCGGCCCTGGCACCAGATCTGCACGGCAAAAACCCGCATCCATGATGGACTGGCGGGTTTTTTGTTGTGCGCGAACGCATCGCGGGCCAACGCTGCTGACAGAAACTGGCAGTCGTCTCCATTACGCTCGGGGTTCCCGCAGGACCAACGCGTCCTCGGGCATCGCTCACCCTCCAGAGAGAAAGGACACGACAGTGATCCGTGCCATCACCATCCTCACCGAGAATTTTTCCGATTGGGAAACCGCGCTGATCAATGCGGTGGGTCGGGCCTATTACGGCTTCGACACCCGCTTCGCGACCCCGGGCGGTACCCCGGTCACCTCGTCCGGCGGCATGCTCGTCACCCCGCAACTGGCCGTTGAAGCCATTGACCTCGATGAACTGGAGCTGCTGATCGTCTGTGGCGGCACCATTTGGAAAACGGACCAGGCCCCGGACCTCTCGGCCCTGCTGGCTGCGGCACATGACAGAAATCTCGTTGTCGCCGGCATTTGCGACGGCACCCGGGTGCTGGCACAGGCGGGCGTGCTCGATCACCTCCGCCATACCTCCAATTCGGCAGCGAACCTGTCGGAACTGGATTACGGCGGCGCCGCCAGCTATCAGGACGTGCCTTGTGCAGTTGCCGATCAGCGCGTCGTCACTGCACCCGGCACCGCCCCGGTCAGCTTCATGGCCGAAATCCTGCATACCCTGGGCCTTGGCGGCGAAGACCTCAACGGCTACCTGGCGATGCTTGCAGCCGAGCACGCCAGGCCAGTCTGAGCCGGGCGCCGGCATTGCACAGCAGAATGCCGGCAATGATCAGCCCGCCGCCGGCACAGCTCCGCCACGTCAGCGTCTCGCCCAGCAACAGCGCGCCGGACAGGACGGCAGTCAGCGGATTCAGCGCGATAAAGCTGCCGGCCCGGGTCACGCCGATCCGGGCAATGCCGTCGTAGTACCAGATATAGGCCAGCGCCGAACCGACCACGCCCAGATACAGCAGACTCAGCCACCCGGGCCCCGAAACCCGGGCCAGCGACACCAGCTGCATCTGCCCCAGCGCAAGTGTGGCTGCGCACAGCATCGCGGTGCCCAGCAGGATGGAAAGGGTCACGGTCTGCAGCGGGCCGATGGTGGCCGACAGCTCTCTGGCGCACACGCTGTAGATGACCCAGCTCGCCACGCAGCCAAGGATCAGCGCATCCCCCCACCCGCTGCCCGCATTGCCGGCCAGCGCCGGTGCGGCATGTCCCAGTATCACCATCCCGGCCCCTGCCAGGCACAGTGCGATGCCGGACAGCTGTCCGATCGACAGGGTGTCGCGGAGAAACACCCGGGCCACCAGCGCCATCACAGCCGGGTTCAGCGCAACGATCAGCGCGGCACGCGACGCACCGATCTCGCGCAGCCCGTAAAAAAAGCACAGGTTGTACAGAAAGATCCCGAAGAAGCCGAGCAGCAGCAGTTGCAGGAATTGCCGGGTGCTCAGCCGGACCAGCGGTATCCGGCTCAGCAGCAGGAAACCGAGCAGGGCCAGGCTGGCCATGACGAAGCGCAGGCTGGCCGACAGCAGGGGCGGCATTTCATCGGACAGAAAACGCCCGGCGACAAAGGTACCGCCCCAGATCATGGAGACCAGGCACAGCTTCAGGCAGGTGATGGCATCGGCGGCAGGTTTCATCGCTTTCCGGCAGGGGGCTCATGAGCGGGGCACCATTCTTATGCTCATGACAGCTAATGGTAAAATGAGCAAAAACTCATGACAGATGCCGGATGCGATGACATTGACCCAATTGGAAATTTTCTCGCAGGTCGCGGCCTTGCGCGGCTTCACCCTGGCAGCCGCCCGACTCGGCATTTCCCAGTCGGCGGTATCGCATGCGATCAAGTCGCTGGAACAGGAACTGGGGGTCGAGCTGGTACAGCGCCATCAGGCGCGGGTCGAGCTGACTGATATCGGCCAGCGGCTGTTGCTGCGCGCGCGCAGCCTGCTCGGACTGGCCGAGACCATGCGCCAGGAAGCCGCCGATGCAAAAGGGATGAAACAGGGCACGCTGCGCATCGGCTCCTTCGGCCCGACCGCGTCGATGCGGCTGTTGCCGGCCCTGCTGGCCGACTATCGCCAGCGCTATCCGGGCATCGAGATCCATGTCGAGGAAGGGCCAGACCAGCAGGTCGTCCAGTGGCTGCGCGAGCGCCGCATCGACATCGGCTTTGTGGTGCTGCCGGACGAGAGCTTCGATAGCTGGCCGCTGCTGGAAGACCGGATGGTTGCGGTCGTGCCCCGCCGGCACCCGCTGGCGGCGCGCGATGCCCTCAGCCTGCGCGAGCTGTGCGACGATCCGTTCATCCTGACCGGCGCCGGGTCGGCCGAACTGGTCATGCGCCTGTTCACTGCCGCCGGGCTGACGCCGCAGATCCGTTACCGCTGTTCCCAGTTGCTCAGCACACTGGACACCGTGGCCCGCGGCGACGGGGTCACCCTGCTGGCCGAGCTGGCGCTGCCGGCGCACGACCAGACCGCTTATGTGTCCCGTCCGCTGGCGCCGCAGGTCGCCCGCCGGATCGGCCTGGCGGTCCTCGATCAACGCCAGTCGTCACCGGCCACGCTGGCTTTTGTCCGGCAGGCCCTCATGCTGCGGGATGCCGGCAGGCTGCTGAAACCATGATTCCGGCATTCAGTTTTCCATTTGCCCGGTGCGGGAATTCATTGTGCACATAGGTCCGGAAAACAACTTATATCTTCAACTGCCCTTCCGATAACAGTAAGTGGGTTCAATTTACCCATCCCTTCACTCCAGGCAGGGCACATCATGCGCGTCTCCACTCGGCTTGCCGTCATCATTCTCGCGAGTTTCCTGGGGTTGTTGCTACTGGCGGGCTTCTCGCTGTACAGCATCCACACGTCACTGAAAAAAGAAAAAGAAACCTTCATCATCAGCCAGCTGAAAGCGGCGGAAAGCATCCTCAAATACTACGAAGGCCAGGAAAAGCAGGGCAAGCTCAGCACCGCCGACGCACAGGCCAGAGCGGCCCAGGCGCTGGCGATGATGAAACACGGGGACTTCTATTACTTTGCCCGCACCCGGGACAATGTTCTTGTCGTGCATACCAAGGCCGAAAGGGTCGGCAAGGTCGACACCGGCAGCAAACTTCCCGATGGCCGTACCACGGTCGATGCTTACAACGATGCCCTGAAAGGCGGCACAACCTACGGGCTGACAGTGATTCTGACCTCGCGCAAGGGCAGCACGGAAGAACTGCCGAAGCTCAACGGGGTCTATCGCTTCGAGCCATGGGGCTGGGTCGTGGGCACCGGGATTTTCACGGACGATATCGAGAATACGTTCTGGAGCAGCGCCCGGGTACTGCTGGGCATCGGCCTGGCCGTGCTGCTGGTCGTGGCCGGGCTGGCCATGGCCATGTCGCGGCAGATCATCGGCGCGCTCGGCGGCGAACCGGCCTATGCGGTGCAGGTCGTCGAGGCCATCGCCGCCGGCAGGCTGGGCGACGAGATTCACACCAGGGGCAAGCCGGGCAGTCTGCTGGCCGTCATGCGTGACATGCAGGGCAGCCTGCGCGGCATGATCGAACAGATCTCCCGTTCGGCCGGCCAGCTGGCGCAAACCGCCCACAGCCTGACCGGGCAGATGGAGCGGCTGGACCAGGCCTCCACCTCCGCCAACGAGTCGACCTCATCGGCCGCGGCGGCGATCGAGCAGTTGTCGGTCAGCATCGACCATGTGACGGCCAATGCCCGCGATACCGAGGTCGATTCGCGCGGCGTCGCCGAACTGGCCCGGCAGGGCCGCACGGTCGCCCGGGAAGTCTCGGCAGGCATCCGTTCCATTTCCGGCGAGATCGGCACGGCGTCGACCCAGGTCGTGTCGCTGGCCGAGCGCACGCGCAATATCAGCGGCATTGCCGACACCATCCGCGACATCGCCGACCAGACCAACCTGCTGGCGCTGAATGCCGCCATCGAGGCGGCACGCGCCGGCGAGCAGGGCCGGGGCTTCGCCGTGGTCGCCGATGAAGTACGCAAACTGGCCGAGCGCACCGCCCAGGCCACCAGCGAGATCACCAGCATCATCCAGACCGTGGTCAAGGAAACGGTCAGCGTGTCCGCCGTCATGGACCATATCAATCCGCTGGTCGATGCCGGCGTCACGCAAGTCAATCAGCTGGCGGTGTCGCTCGGCGACATCGACGACCGGATGGAAACGACGCTGGTCCGCTTCCGCAATGTGGCCGAAGCCCTGGCCGAGCAGAGCCAGGCCGGCACCAATCTGGCCGGCGATGTCGAACGGGTGGTCGGCGTGGTCGAGGAAACCCAGTCGACGGTGCATTTCACCCGCGATGCCGCCCGACAGCTCGAGTCGCTGTCGCTCGGCCTGCAGCAGCAGGTGTCGCGCTTCACGGTCTGAACGCAGCCGGCAGGCGGACGCGCCGGGGGGACCGGCGCGAACCGCTTACAGGAAGGTGAACACGTCTTCCTGCGGCAGACGCGACTTCGGCAGTCCGGCATTGAAGTCGCTGTCGCTGTGATAGCCGAGGCTGACCAGCACCACGCTGGTAAAACCGTGTTCGCGCAGGCCCAGTTCCTGGTCCAGCTTGCGGAAATCGCAGCCTTCCATCGGCGTGGCATCGATGCCGAGCGCGGCGGCACCGAGCAGCAGGGTGCCGAGTGCCAGATAGGTCTGCTTTTCCATCCAGTGCTGCAGGTCTTTCTGGTCGTAGCGGTGCAGGTTCACGTAGCCGAGGCGACCGTTGCGCTGGCCTTCCCGGGCCTCCGGGCTCGGGAAGCGGCCGTCGGCGGCCTCCTGTTCCAGCACGCGTGCCAGATGGTCGTCGGTCATGGCCGTGCGCGCGCACAGCACGATCACATGCGACGCGTTCAGCACCTTGGGCTCGTTGTAGACGAAATCGTCATGCACGCCGCGGGCGATGCGCGCCTTGCCTTCGGCACTGTCAGCCACGACAAAGTGCCACGGTTGCGAGTTGACCGACGACGGGCTGTGACGCAGCAGGGTCAGCAGTTCGTCGATCTTCGGCTGCGGAATGCGGCGTGCCGGATCGAAGGCCTTGGTGGTGTAGCGGGTCTTGGCGATATCAGAAAGGTTCATGCCGGATTCTCCAGGTAGGGGTCAGGTCAGGCGCCAACGACGCCAAGCTGTTTCATCAGGGTCAGATTGTCCTCGATATGCCAGTTTTCGGCGATACGTCCGTCCGCCACCCGGTAGATGTCGGTGGCGATGAAGTCGACCGCCTGGCCCCGCCCCTGCAACTGGCCGAACTGGCCGCTGAAATGGCCACGGAAGCGCAGATGGACCACCACCCGGTCGCCGGCGACCACCATCTGTTCGATCTCGCAGCGCATGTCCGGTATGGCCGTGCGCATGAAGCGGGAGGCGGCCAGCGGCCCAGCCAGCCCTTGCGCCCGGCCCGGTGGCAGGGTGCGGTCGGTAAAGTCAGGCGCCAGCGCGGCGCGGGCCAGCGCTTCATCGCCAGTATTCCAGAAGCTGCCGTAGCGGCGGGCGGCCAGCGCCTGCGGCGAGTCAGCCGTCGCCTGCCCGCTGGCGGCAACGACGACGCGTGGCAGCAGCAGCGGGAGGTCCTGTGCGCTGGCAGTCAGGGTCGCGGCGGACAACAGCAGCGGCAGCAGCCAGCGTGCGGAAGAGGAAGGGAACAGGGTCATGGCAGTGTCCTTTGCAGGGTAAGGGGAAAGTCAGGCGGCGGCCGGGTAGTCGCTGTAGCCACGGGCATCGCCGCCAAACAGCGTGTTGCCGTCGAATGAAGCCAGCGGCAGGCCGTCGGCCAGCCGGCGCGGCAGGTCCGGGTTGGCAATAAAGGCGCGGCCGAAGGCGACCAGGTCGGCATAACCGTTGCCGATCACCCACTCGGCGCGGGCACGGTCGTATTTGCCGGCCACGATGATCGGCCGGCTGAAGCGGGCACGAATGTCCTGGCGGAACGTCTCGGTAAACGGCGGCGCATCGTCCCAGTCGGCTTCGACCAGGTGCAGATAGGCAATGCCGCGCGCCTGCAGATAAGTGGCCGCCTCCAGCAGGGTCGGCAGAATGTCCGGGCAGGCCATCCCGCGCGCGGTCAGGAACGGCGCCAGGCGGATGGCAGTGCGTGCGGCACCGATTTCCCCGGCCACGGCATCGACCACTTCCCGCAGAAAGCGCAACCGCTTGTCACGCGAGCCGCCGTATTCATCGGTGCGGGTGTTCGAGGTCGTGCGCAGGAACTGGTCGAGCAGATAGCCGTTGGCGCCATGGATCTCGACACCGTCGAAGCCGGCGTCCAGCGCCCGTCGCGCCGCGCGGCGAAAGTCGTCGACGATGCCGCGGATTTCATCCCGCTCCAGCGCGCGCGGCGTCGGGCAGGCGACCATGGCGCCGATCCCGGTCTGCGGATCAGCCCTCCACACCTGGCCGTCGAACGGCACGGCCGACGGCGCAACCGGCAATTCACCATGGTGGAAATCCGGGTGGGACATGCGTCCCACATGCCAGAGCTGCAGGAAGATCCGCCCGCCGGCGGCATGGACGGCATCGGTCACCAGACGCCAGCCGGCCACCTGCGCGTCACTGTGGATACCGGGCGTGAACGAGTAACCCTTGCCTTGCGGCGAGATCTGCGTCGCCTCGGTCACGATCAGCGCAGCCGATGCGCGCTGGGCGTAGTAGCGCGCATTCAGCGCATTGGGCACATCGCCGGGCTGGGTGCTGCGGCAGCGGGTCATCGGTGCCATGACCACGCGGTGCGGCACGGCGTGACCGGCAATGACGGTCGGGGTGAACAACGGGGAAGCGGTAGGCATGGCGGCAGGGCTCCGGACTCGGTGGAAGAGGCCGTGCCATTCTGCCCGGCGAGCCGCATGCCGATAATCAGGCCGCCATTTGAATCATTTTCAAATGAAAACGGGGGATCGCTTCCCGATGCCGGCGGCGGTCAACGCCTTGTGAACAACGGCCTGTGTCAGACCACGCTGATTGACCAGATTGTTGAACCTGGCCGCCAGCAGGGCTTTTGCGGACCGTTTTTCAGCATCCGTGAATCCCGGATCCATCAATACCTTGTCGGTCCCGGCGGGCATGTCATTGCGCATCATGATCATTTTCTCCTGAGTCCATAGCGGGCCGGCATGGCTTCAGGCGTTGCCCGAACCGGGTCATGCCCGACGACAATGGCACCAGCCGGCCCGGCAAGCCGTCAAAAAGGGGACGGCTTGCGGTTGCGGCAAGGCGACAGTCGGTCTTCCCCGGTCACGCCCCCTGCGCCAGTTCGACGCAACGACGCGCCAGTTCCCGGGTCGGGTCGACCAGACCGACCTCGCGACCGCCAAGGTTCAGGACGTCCTCGCCCGGCACGATCAGTGGCAGTTCGGTGCAGCCGAGGATCAGCACTTCGGCGCCGCGATCGGCCAGATGGCGGGCAGCGGCCAGCAGGTCGGCGCGGCACTCGCCGTCGACAAAGCCGGCCTTGACCCCCTTGTCGCCGTAGATGGCATTCATCACCTGCGCCTGATGGGCGTCGTCCGGCACGATCAGCGTCAGGCCGGCGCGCTCGGCCGCCCGGCGGTAGACGCCGCTGCTCATCGTGCCGCTGGTGGCCAGCAGCCCGACCGGCGGACAGTGCGGGTAGCGTTCGGCAATCCGTGCCATGGTCACGTCCGGCATGCTGATGACCGGGATCGACAGATGCGGCTGCAGGTCGCCAAGGTAGGCATGCGCGGTATTGCACGGAATGGCGATCATCGCCGCACCGCCGGCCTCCAGCCGCTTGCAGGCGGCATACAGCGCGATCGACGGGTCCGGCCCGCGGCCGAGGATGTGCGCGGTCCGGTCCGGAATCTGCGGATTGTGTTCGACCAGCAGCCGCACGTGTTCCTGGTCGCGCTGCGCCCGTGTCAGCCTGACCAGCTTGTCCATGAAATCCACCGTCGCCGCCGGTCCGACGCCGCCGACGATACCGACCTTGACCGGCTCACCGGCCGGCACGGCATCGCGCTCCAGCGCATGGTCAGCATAGACCCGGTTGCTGTCGATCAGCCGGATGCCGCGGGCGGCCAGTCGTTCGGCCAGCAGCGCCACTTCGGTCGAGGCGGCGAGGATGACCCCGACCCCGTCAGCCTGCAGACTGCGGCAGGCCTGCATCACGGCTTCCAGCGCGGCATCGTCGAGGTAGCCGGCCTTGAGCCCGCGCGGGCCGTAGATCGCCTCCATCAGCCCGGCCTGGGCGTCGGCGGACGGGTAATGCAGCGGATGGCGCGCGCCGAGATGGCTTTCGAGCAGGCCGGCACGGCGCACGTAGTCGCAGGTCAGCACGCCAAGCGGCGTGCCGGCCGGCAGCTCGCGTTCGAGATGGTCGGTGACTGCCGTCATCAGGTTGACGATCGGCAGCGCGGTTTCGGCCTGGATGTCGTCGAGGAAGGTATGGCAGATGAACGACGGCAACAGCACCCGGTCGACACCCTGGCTCTCGAAGTGCCGGACGATGTTGAATACGTAGAACTTGCTCTCGCGCGGATCGGCCTCGCCCCGGGCCACGGCGTCGCCTTCGCTCAATGGCTGCTGCTCCAGCAGCACGTCAGGCTGGGCCTCGCCCTGGCGCGCCGCGCGCTGGACCAGCTTGAACAGCACGTCGGCGCCTGCCAGCGCACCGACCCCGCCGACGATGCCGAAGCGGCGCTGCCCGACCCTCTTGTCAACCGAATTCATTCCACCCTCACTCGCTGCGCGCCGGCCCATCCGGCGTCATGCGTCATGATGCAGACGGAAACGCGTCCGGCGATGCGTATTCAGATGCCGGGTATGCGTGGAATGAATAAGTGCCCATGCAGCCCCCGAATCCTGCGTCCGGTCGGGCCACACGGGGGGCGCGGACTCAGTCCGGCAGGTCGCGACCGCTCAGGTGCTGCCACAGCCGCACCAGCGCCGGCTTGCGATTGTTCAGGTCGCAATACAGGCGGATGCCGAGCGGCAATTGCCAGCGCTGGCCGCCAGCGCGGACCAGCCGGCCCTCGGCCAGTTCCTGGCTGACCACCATTTCCGGCAGCCAGGCCATGCCCAGCCCCTGCAGCACCAGCTCCTTGGCCTGGTCGGACATGTCCGACTCATAGCGTCGCAGCAGGGCATACGGCTGGCCGGCGTGGTCCAGCAGGTACTGCACGGCGCGACGCAGGTAGGCGCCGGTCGCAAACGAGATCAGCGGTACCGGCACCTGACGGGTCCCCGGCAGCGCGTAACGCGGCCGACCGTCGAGGCCCGGCGCCGACACCGGCAACAGTACGGTGTCGCCCAGCGGCAGGAACGCGTAGCGCGTCTCGTCCAGCAGCACCGGCAGCTCGGTATGGTGATAGCACAGCAGCAGGTCGGCCGAGCCGTCCGACAGGGCCTTGATCGCCTTGTTGATGCTGGCGGTCACCGCCCGCACGCTGATGTCGCTGTAGTCCTGCCGTACCGTCTGCAGCCACGACGGCACGAAATTCACCGACAGTGAATGCCCGGCAATGACCCTCAATGAATGTGCGTCCGGATTGACCTCGCCGCGCAGCATGCTGCGCGTCTCCAGCAGCCGGCGCAGGAAGTGCTCGGCATTGTCACGGAACAGCACGCCTTCCGGCGTCAGCGTCAGTGGCAGGCCGCGACGCTCGATCAGCGGTACGCCGACCCAGTGTTCCAGCGCCTGAATGTGACGACTGAGCGACGGCTGCGAGATGTGCCGTTCCTCCGCCGCGCGTGAAAAGCTGCGGGAAGACGCCACACTCAGGAAATCCTCGATCCAGCGGATGTCCATAATTCGTTCGCTCACCACTCGTCAATGTTGAAAACGCGTCACTGTGCCGCATCGCTGGCCAGCGCGCATCGGGAAATCGAATATCTTTCGTCGATATACTGCATAAGTGATTGCTGATTTACATGATCCATCTCAATAAAATTCCGGATCGCCTCAACTAGCCTAAGATTTTCCACGAGGCATTACATCAGGATGGACACTCAGACTAGCGCCGCCCCACTGACCAATGACGTGGTCGACCCCTATTACGAAGGTGTGCCCGATTACATGGTCGACGTCTATGACTGGGCCTATGTCAATCCGGTCCAGGTCGATCGGCTCGACCACAACCTTGTGGTTCGCGTCCTGCTGTTCGGCAACGACCAGCGCCTGATGCGGGCCTATCTGAACGAGATCCGCCCCGGCATGCGCGTCTGGCAGGTCGCCCATGTCTACGGCGATCTGGTGACCCGCGTCGCCGACAAGGTCGGTCCGCAGGGCAGCTTCCACCTGACCGACATCACGCCGGCACAGGTCGAGCACGCCGAACGCAAGCTGGCCGGCCGGCCATGGGCGCAAGTGTATCGTGCCGACGCCGCCCATTTCGACGGACATGGTGAATATGACCTGATCTGCAGCTTCTTTTTGCTGCATGAAGTGCCGGAAGACAAGAAGCGCGAAATCGTCGACCACATGCTGGCGCGGGTGCCGGTCGGTGGCAAGGCGGTGTTCGTCGACTACCACCGGCCGTCGATGTGGCAGCCGATCCGCTGGATCCTGAAGGTGGTCAACGCCTGGCTGGAACCGTTCGCCAACGCGGTGTGGAAGCACGAACTCAGCCATTACGCGACCCATGCCGACCGTTTCGACTGGAACAAGCGCACCTTCTTCGGCGGCGTGTACCAGTGCACGGTGGTCACCCACAAGGCCGCCCCGGACGCCTGATTCCTCCTGCCGCCGGCCACCCGGCCGGCGGCAATCCGCCTTCCCGCCTTCCGTCACTGCCCGCCCGGCGTCATGCCGGCACCTTGACGCGAATCAATGAGCATTTTCCGCTTGTCCATCAGCATGTCATCGTCAATGGAATGACTGTCATGCCCTCGCACCCCATGGACATGACGCCAGCCCGGCCGGCGCCATTCCAGGTCACGGTTTTCCCCTCTTTCTCCAACCTGCAACAGAAAGAAGAACCATGAAAGCGAGACGGTTCCCCCGCTGGATTCTCCCGGCGCTGGCGCTGCTGCCACTGGTGGTCGGGCAGGCTTACGCCGCCGACGACGGCCTGCACAAGAATGCCAATCCCAAAGCACCGAAGATGACCGAGGCCGAATTCACCAAGGCCAGGCAGATCTATTTCGAACGCTGCGCCGGCTGTCACGGCGTGCTGCGCAAGGGCGCTACCGGCAAGCCGCTGACACCGGACATCACCCTGGAGCGCGGCAGCGAGTATCTGAAGACCTTCATCAAGTACGGCAGCCCGGCCGGCATGCCGAACTGGGGCACGTCCGGCGACTTCACCGACGAGGAAGTCGACCTGATGGCGCGCTACGTCCAGCAGGAACCGCCGACACCGCCGGAGTACTCGCTGGCGGACATGGAGAAGAGCTACAAGGAACTCGTTCCGGTCAGCAAGCGTCCGACCCGGAAGATGAACAAGCTGAACCTCGACAACCTGTTCTCGGTCACCCTGCGCGACGCGGGTGAGGTTGCGCTGATCGACGGCGACAGCAAGAAGATCATCAACATCATCAAGACCGGCTACGCCGTCCACATTTCGCGCATGTCGGCCTCGGGACGCTACCTGTTCGTGATCGGCCGCGACGCCAAGATCGACCTGATCGACCTGTGGATGCCGGTGCCTGACCGGGTTGCGGAAGTCAAGGTCGGCCTGGAAGCGCGTTCGGTCGAAACCTCCAAGTTCAAGGGCTACGAAGACAAGTACGCGATCGCCGGCACCTACTGGCCGCCGCAGTACGTCATCATGGAAGGCAGCACGCTGAAGCCGCTGAAAATCGTGTCGACCCGCGGGATGACGGTCGATGGCGAATATCACCCCGAGCCGCGCGTGGCCTCCATCGCCGCCAGCCACTACCGCCCCGAGTTCGTGGTCAATGCCAAGGAAACCGGCAAGATCATGATGGTCGACTACACCGACCTGAAGAACCTGAAAACCACCACCATCGACTCGGCCAAGTTCCTGCATGACGGCGGTTTCGACTCCACCGGCCGCTACTTCCTGGTTGCCGCCAACGCGTCGAACAAGGTCGCCGTGGTCGATACCAAGGAAGACAAGCTGGCCGCACTGGTCGACGTCGGCAAGACGCCGCACCCGGGTCGCGGCGCGAACTTCGTCCATCCGAAATTCGGTCCGGTCTGGGCCACCAGCCATCTCGGCGACGACACGATCAGCCTGATCGGTACCGATCCGGTCAAGCACAAGGCCAGTGCCTGGAAGGTGGTCGAGACGCTGAAGGGCCAGGGTGGCGGTTCGCTGTTCATCAAGACCAATCCGAAGTCGAAGAACCTGTGGGTCGACACCCCGCTGAACCCGGACGCGAAGCTGAACCAGTCGGTGGCCGTGTTCGATATCAGCAAGCTGCAGAGCGGCTATGAAGTACTGCCGATCGTCGAGTGGGCCCAGTTGAAGGGCGCCGGTGCCAAGCGCGTGGTGCAGGCCGAGTACAACCAGGCCGGCGACGAAGTGTGGTTCTCGGTCTGGGGCACCAAGGACCAGGAGTCCGCACTGGTCGTGGTCGATGACAAGACCCGCAAGCTGAAGGCCGTGATCAAGGATCCGAAGCTGATCACGCCGACCGGCAAGTTCAACGTCCACAATACCCAGCACGACGTGTATTGATCCGATGGCGGGCAGGGAGCCCTTCCCTGCCCGCCTGTTTTTGTCCGCCAACCGGAGTTCCACCATGCACAACCTTATCGTGACCGCTTTCGCCTTCGGCGCCCTGCTCGTCAGCGGCGCCGCCCAGGCCAACGAAGCCCTGGCCAAGAGCAAGAACTGCATGTCTTGCCACACCGTCGACAAGAAACTGGTCGGTCCGGCGTACAAGGACATCGCCACAAAATACAAGGGCAAGAACATGGAAGCCCAGATGGTGCAGTCGATCATCAAGGGCAGCAGCGGCAAGTGGGGTCCGATCCCGATGCCGGCCAACAATGTGTCCGAAGGCGATGCCAGGACGCTGGCCAAATGGATCCTGTCGCTGTAAACCGGTGCCGGCTCGCCGGCATGGCGCTGTTCGCCATGCTGGTCTCGGCACCGGCCTTCGCCACCGACCCGCCCTCGCCACAGCGCCAGCGCCAGCTCGCGCACTGGCTGCGCGACGACTGCGGCGCCTGCCACGGCATGACGCGCCAGGGCGGGCTCGGCTCGCCGCTGACCGCCGCCGCCCTGGCGGACAAGCCGGCGTCGGGTCTGGTGGCCACGCTGCTTGACGGGCGTCCCGGCACGGCAATGCCGCCGTGGCGACCGTTTCTGACTGAAGACGAGGCCGTATGGCTGATCGAACGATTGCAGCGCGGCGATCCTCTCGCCGTGCCCTGATTCCCGCGCTTGCGCTGGCCTGCCTGAGCGCACTGGCCGGTTGCAGCACCGCCCCGGCCGCACGCGGTACCGGCGACCTGGGCCTGATCATCGAACGGGCGACCGGCCGCGCCCAGATTGTCGATACCACGCAGCATCAGCGCCTGGCCACCGTCAGCGGGCTGGGCGACCTGTCGCACGCGTCGGTAGTGTTCTCGCGCGACACCCGCTATGCGTATGTGTTCGGCCGTGATGGCGGTCTGACGCGCATCGATCTGCTGTCGGCCCGCATCACCCATCGCGTGGTGCAGGCCGGCAATTCCATTGGCGGCGCCATCAGCCAGGATGGCCGCATCGTGGCCGCGCAGAACTACGAACCGGGCGGCATCCGCCTGTTCGATGCCGCCACGCTGAAGCCGCTGGCGGACATCCCGGCCATCGGCGCGGACGGCCGCCGCTCGAAGGTGGTCGGTCTGGTCGACCTGCCCGGCCAGCGCTTCGCCGCCAGCCTGTTCGAGTCGGGAGAGATCTGGCTGATCGACGCCAGCGACCCCGCGCACCCGAAAGTGGACAAACTCGCCGCCGGCAAGCAGCCGTACGATGCACTGGTCACGCCGGACGGGCGCCATTATCTGGCCGGCCTGTACGGCGAGGACGGGCTGGCCCGGGTCGATCTGTGGCAGGACCCGCCGGCGGTACGCAAGGTCATGTCCGGCTATGGCCGGGGAGAAACGCCGCTGCCGGTGTACAAGATGCCGCACCTGCGCGGCTGGGCCATCGCCCAGGGCGAAGCCTGGCTGCCGGCCATCGGCCGCCATGAAGTGCTGGTCGCCGACACCCGCGACGGCTGGAAGGAAAACGCCCGCGTCGCGGTCGCCGGCCAGCCGGTCTTCGTCATGGCGCGTCCGGACGGCCGCCAGGTCTGGGTCAATTTCGCCTTCCCCGACAATGACACCCTGCAGGTCATCGATACCCGGAGCCGGCGTGTGGTCCGCACGCTGAAACCGTGCCGGGGCGTGCTGCACATGGAGTTCACGCCGAAGGGCGAGGAAATCTGGTTCTCGTGCCGCGACGACAATCGGGTCGAGGTCTACCGTACCGACACGCTGACCCCGGTCGCCTCGCTGCCGGCCGACAACCCGAGCGGCGTGTTCTTCACCCCGCGCGCCTACCGCTTCGGCATGTAGCGCCCATGTCCGATGATCGCGCCCTGTTCGACACGCTGCAGCGCGATTTTCCGCTGCAGTCCCGCCCGTATCATGTCGCCGCCGCGGCCTGTGGTCTCGACGAGGCGGACCTGCTGGCCCGGCTGGCGGCCGGGCTGCAGTCCGGCCGCATCAGCCGCATCGGCGCGGTATTCGCGCCGAACGTGATCGGCGCCAGCACACTGGCCGCGCTGGCCGTGCCGCCCGATGCACTGGACGAGATGGCCGCGCGGGTCAATGCCTGTCCGCTGGTCAACCACAACTATGCCCGCCATGGTCATGCCTGCAACCTGTGGTTCGTGCTGACCGGCCGCGACCGGGGGCAGCTCGATGCCGCGCTGGACGATATTGCCATCGCGACCGGTCTCCCGCCGCTCGACCTGCCGCTGGAGCGCGAGTACCACATCGATCTCGGTTTCGCCCTCGACGGCCCGCAACGGCAGCGAACGCCCCGGACACCGGTGGCGCGACCGGTACTCGATGCAGCGGACTGGCGGCTGATCGCCGCGCTGGAGCGCGGCCTGCCACTGGTGGCGCAGCCATACGAGGCACTGGCGGCCATGGCCGGCCTGAGTCCCGGGCAGGTTGGCGAACGGCTGCGCACCTGGTGCGACAGCGGCGTGATCCGTCGCTTCGGCGTGGTGCTGCGCCACCGCGAATTCGGCTACCGCAGCAATGCCATGTGCGTCTGGGACGTACCGGACACCGACGTCGACGCCATCGGCAAGCGCCTCGCCGCCCACCCGGCGGTAAACCTGTGCTACCGGCGACCGCGCCGGCCCGGCTGGCCGTACAACCTGTTCGCCATGATCCACGCCCGTTCCAGCCAGGCAATGGCGGACGATATCGCCGGCGTGGTCCGCCATGCCGGTCTGGCCCCCCATCCCCGGTTGGTGCTGCCCAGCACCACCTGCTACCGCCAGCGCGGCGCACGCTATGCCTGCGAGGAGTCCCCATGCGACACAACGACGCCAGCCTGATGCCGCTCGACGACACCGACCGCCTGATCATCAACCGGCTGCAGGACGGTTTTCCGCTGGTTTCACGCCCGTATGCGGCAGCGGCAGCCGCACTGGGGCTGGACGAAGACACGCTGCTGGCGCGGCTCGATGCGCTGCTGGCGCGCGGCGTGCTGACCCGCTTCGGCCCGCTGTTCCAGATCGAGCGCGCCGGCGGCCGTTTCGTGCTGTGCGCGTGTCATGCACCGGCAGAACGGTTCGACGCCATTGTCGACGCCATCAACGCGTTCCCGGAAGTTGCGCACAATTACGCGCGCGAACACCACCTGAACCTGTGGTTCGTGGTTGCCATCGAGTTCGCCGGCACACTGGACGATACCCTGGCCCGGATCGCTGCCGCGGCCGGCGTGCCGGTGCTGCCGTTCCCGAAACAGCGCGAATTCATCGTCCATCTGCGGCTGGAAGCCTGAGATCCGGACCGGGCCCGACCGCCGCCATTGATCTGCGTTAAGGCGCCGGCCCCCCGGTCATTTTTATGCTGTCAGCACAATGCCACGCAAGGGAAACGACATGCTCGACCCGCTGGACCGGGCGCTGATACGCGCCACGCAGTCGGGGTTGCCGCTGGTGCCGGAACCCTACCTTGCCCTCGCCAGCGCGCTCGGCACCACCGAGGCCGATATCATCGCCCGGCTGGCAGCCATGCGCGAAGACGGCCTGCTGCGGCGCATCGCCGCGGTACCGAACCACTATGCGCTCGGCTATCTCGCCAATGGCATGACGGTCTGGAACGTCGACGACGCAGAGGCCGATGCACTCGGCGCGGAAGTGGCCCGGCTGCCCTTCGTCAGCCACTGCTACCTGCGCCCGCGCCGTCTGCCGGACTGGCCGTACAACCTGTTCGCCATGGTCCATGCCCACGACCGCGTCGAAGCGGCGGCCCTCGGCGATCGCATCGCCGCCGTACTCGGCGCCGCCTGCCATGGACGCGATGTGCTCTATTCGACCCGAATCCTGAAAAAAACCGGCCTGCGCCTGACCGGGGAGTAATGTCATGTTCCGTCTGTCCCGATTCATGGAAGCACTGCGCGACAACGGTCCCATTGCCACCCCGCGGCGGCCGCGCGGCCCGGTGGTGATCTGGAACCTGATCCGCCGCTGCAACCTGACCTGCAAGCACTGCTATTCGACCTCGGCCGACACCGACTTTGCCGGTGAGCTGTCCACGGCCGAGGTATTCACCGTCCTCGACCAGTTGCATGCCGCCGGCGTGCCGGCGGTGATCCTGTCCGGCGGCGAGCCGCTGCTGCGGCCGGACCTGTTCGCTATCGCCCGCCGGGCCAAGGCGCTCGGCCTGCATGTGTCGGTGTCCAGCAACGGTACCCTGCTCGACCCTGCCATCGCCCGCGAACTGGCCGATTGCGGCGTCGACTACTACGGCGTCAGCCTCGACGGACTGAAGCCGGTGCACGACGTGTTCCGCCAGCGTGCCGGTGCCTTCGACGACGCCCTGGCCGGTATCCGCATCGCCCGCGACGCCGGCCTGCGCGTCGGCGTGCGCATGACCCTGACCGAATCCAATGCCGCCGATCTGCCGGCGCTGGTCGCCCTGACCGAGGACGAGGGGCTGGACAAGTTCTACCTGTCCCACTTCAACTACGCCGGACGCGGTCGCAAGCACCAGCGCCAGGATGCCCGCCACGTCGCCACCCGTCAGGCGATGGACTGGCTGTTCGCCCATGTCTGGTCGCGCGCGCGGCAGGAACGCGCCGGCGATTTCGTGACCGGCAACAACGATGCCGACGGCGTCTACCTGCTGCACTGGGTCGCCCGGCGCTTCCCGCACCGCGTCGACGACCTGCGCGCCCGGCTGCTGCAGTGGGGCGGCAACGCCACCGGCATCGGCGTCGCCAATATCGACAATCTCGGCAACGTCCATCCGGACACCATGTGGTGGCAGGTCGGGCTGGGCAATGTGCGCGAACGGCCGTTCGGCGAGATCTGGGCCGACCGCAGCCATCCGCTGATGGACGGGCTGAAATCGCGGCCGCGACCGCTGGAGGGCCGCTGCGCGGGCTGTGCGCACCGCGAGATCTGCAATGGCAATACCCGGGTGCGCGCCTTCGCCGTCAGTGGCAACCCGTGGGCGGAGGATCCCGGCTGCTATCTGAGCGATGCCGAAACCCGGCCGCTGCGATGCGAGGTGACGGCATGACACTGCGCCTGCTGCTCGCCTGCTGTTCGCTGGCCGTCGCCACCCTGGCGACGGCCGCCCCGCCCGATGCGCCGGCCCTGTACCGGCAGCAGTGCGCAAGCTGCCACGGCACCGATCGCCTCGGCGCCATGGGGCCGGCGCTGTTGCCGCAAAGCCTGGAACGGCTGAAACCGGCCGAGCTGCTGGCCACCATCCGTGACGGCCGCCCGGCCACGCAGATGGCCGGCTTCGCCGCCACGCTGTCGGCGGCCGATATCGATGCGCTGGCCACCTTCCTGCGCAGCGATCCGCCGTCGCCGCCGCACTGGCGCGACAGCGACATCCGCGCGTCGCGTATCGTCCATGTCCGGCCCGGCAGCCTGCCGGACCGGCCGCAATTCCGCGCCGATCCAGCCAATCTGTTCCTGGTGGTCGAGGCCGGCAGCCATCACGTCACCGTGCTCGACGGCGACACGCTGGAGCCGATCCATCGCTTCCAGAGCCGCTTCGCCCTGCATGGCGGTCCCAAGTACAGCCGCGACGGCCGCTATGTGTACTTTGCCAGCCGCGACGGCTGGATCAGCAAGTACGACCTGTGGAACCTGAAGACCGTGGCCGAGATCCGCGCCGGTCTCAACACCCGCAATCTGGCGGTCAGTGACGACGGACGCTGGGTGCTGGTCGGCAACTATCTGCCGAACACGCTGGTCCTGCTCGACGCCAGAACGCTGGAACTGCGCCGCAGCCTGACGGTGCGCGGCACTGACGGTGCGCCGTCGCGGGTATCGGCGGTCTATGACGCCGCGCCGCGCGGCAGCTTCATCGTGGCGCTGAAGGATCTGGCCGAGGTCTGGGAAATACCGTACCGCAACGGACGGGCCGGCACCGCCCCGCAGCTTGCGCCGCGCCGGATCGCCTTCGACGACGTGCTCGACGACTTTTTCTTCGACCAGTCCTACCGCCACATCCTCGGCGCCTCGCGCAGCGGACGCGGCCAGGTCATCGACCTCGACGCCGGCCGCAAGGTCGCCGATCTCGCGCTGAGCGGCATGCCGCACCTCGGCAGCGGCATTACCTGGCAGCGCGACGGCCATGACGTGATGGCGTCGCCAAACCTGAAGGACGGCCGCATCAGCGTGATCGACATGCAGAACTGGCAGACGGTCGGCGAAATCGCCACCAATGGTCCGGGGTTCTTTATCCGCAGCCACGAACGCACGCCGTATGCGTGGACCGACGCGATGATGAGTCCGCGCCGCGATACCCTGCAGATCATCGACAAGCAGAGCCTGGCCGTGGTCGGCAGCGTGACACCGAGCCCCGGCCGTACGGCCGCGCATGTGGAGTTCACCCGTGACGGCAAATACGCGCTGGTCAGCGTGATGGAGCGCGATGGCGCGCTGGTGGTTTACGATGCGGCGACTTTCCGAGAGATCAAGCGCTTGCCGATGGACAAGCCGATCGGCAAATACAATGTATTCAACAAGACCACCCGTTCGTCGGGAACCAGTCACTGAGGAGTCCGCACATGGAAAGAGCAACCCAACCGGGCAAGGTCTGGCTGGTCGGCGCCGGCCCCGGCAGCGCCGATCTGCTGACCCTGCGCGCCGCCCGCGTGCTGGGCCAGGTCGATGTCTGGCTGATCGATGATCTGGTCGGCGAGGAGATCCACCAGCATGCGCGTCCCGACGCCGTGCTCGAATACGTCGGCAAGCGCGGCGGGCGCTGTTCGATGCGCCAGGCCGACATCAACGAACGCGCGCTGGCCCATGCGCTGGCCGGCCGCTCGGTCGCCCGGGTCAAGGGCGGCGACCCGACCCTGTTCGGCCGTGGCGGCGAGGAGCTCGCCTATCTGGCCGCGCACGGCATCGAGGTCGAGATCGTCAACGGGCTGACCAGCGGCATGGCGGCGGCACAATCGCTCGGCGTCGGTCTGACCCACCGCGATTTCGGTCATGGCGTGACATTTGTCACCGCGCACACCGCCGACGACGGTGGCCCGGACTGGCCGGCGCTGTGTGCCAGCGGCACCACGCTGGTGATCTACATGGGCATGAGCCGGCTGGCCGACATCCGCGATGCCCTGTGCCGCGCCGGCAAGCCGGCCGACACGCCGGCCGCCGTAGTGATGAACGCCAGCCGCGTCGACGAGCGGCAATGGTGTGGCTCGCTGGCGACGCTGACCGATGCGCTCGACGCCGGGCTGGCCAGCCCGGCCATCATCCTGGTCGGCGGCGTGCTCGCCCACGCCCGCCACCCGCAACCGGCCGCGTTCGCGCTGCCGCTGGCGCACGCCACCGGCGACTCGCTGGCCTGTTGCTGAGGCGGTTCAGGCGAACTCGGCCGACAGCAGCACGCACAGTGCCACCAGCACGACCTGCCGCGCCGGGGTAAAGAAACCGGCCGGCGCCGCCTCGGCGTCGATAATGCCGGCCACCGTACCGTCAGCGGCATACACCGGCAGGCAGGCTTCGGCGCGCACCTTCGGATCGCACACGTAGTAGCTGCCGCCGCCGGCCGCGTGGATGGCCACGTCATCGATGACCATGCCCCGTCCGGACAGGCCGACCGTGCTGTTGTTGCTGTGGGCGGCAAATGCCGCGTCGAGCGGGAACTCGGCCCGGCTCGGCAGCCCGACACAGGCCAGTTTGACCAGCGCCTCGCCAGCGGCGACCGGCAGCCGGCGATAGATGCCAAGCCAGTCGGCACCCACCTGCGCGTTGACGGTCTGCACCAGCCGGTTCAGGCGTTGCAGCAAGCGGGTTCTGGCCGCATCACGGCCGCCGAGCACGCCAGCCAGGTCGTACGGCTGTGCCGCCAGCTGGTCGAACAGCGAACAGGCACCATCGGCCGACACTTCCGGTACCCGGTAACGGTACAGCGCGTCTTCGTCGTCGACCACCACCGGTACCGCCAGCGCGGCGCGCAGGGTGCCGATACTGGCGACGATCGCGTCGACGGACAGATCCAGCGCATTGCGCCGCAGGTAGTCACTGACCAGGCTCGATGTCATCGGTGAATCACTCCGGGAAAAGATCGCCCACTGTGCCGCGAGCCGGGGCCGGCGGGCAACTACATCCGCAACATCAGCACCCCGCCCACCATCAGCACGCAGGCGGCGACACGCAGCGGCGTCGGCTTCTCGCCCAGCCACAGCCAGCCAAGCAGCACGCCGAACAGGCTGCTCAGTTCGCGCAGCGCCGACACCTGGCCCATCGGCAGCACGCGCAGCGCCGAAATCACCAGCCCGTACGCACACAGCGACACCACGCCGCCGAGCATGCCGGTCAGCACGGCGCGACGGTCGGCCAGACGCGGGCGCGGATCGCCGCCGGCGCGAAGCACCAGCGCCAGCAGCGGCAGGTTGAACAGCAGGTAGACCCAGGCGATATACGCGAACGGATCGCCGGCCAGCCGCACGCCGATGCCGTCAACCACGGTATAGGAGGCGATAAAGCAGCCGGTCAGCACCGCCGCGCCCATCCCGCCGCTGGCGGCCAGCCCACGGCGGCGATAGGCCAGCGACACGATGCCGGCCGACACCATCAGGATGCCGCCAGCCACGACCAGCCCCGGCCGCTCGCCGCCAAAGGCCCAGGCGCCGAGCGTGACCAGCAGCGGCGACATGCCGCGCGCTACCGGATACACCCGGCCGAAGTCGCCGCTGCGGTAGGCACGGATCAGCGCCAGCGAATAACCGAGCTCCAGCAGCGCCGACGCACCGATATACGGCCAGCTGGCCGCTGCCGGCGCCGGCAGCAGCAGCACGCCGGCCAGCCCGGCCAGCCCGCACGGCACCGCCATCATGCCGGTCTGCCACAGCTTGTCCCGACTCTGGTGCAGCAGCGCATTCCAGCTGGCATGCAGCAGGGCCGAGAACAGCACCAGCGCAACGTACAGGCTTTCCACCCGGCCATCCCCGAGATCTAAAGACGCCAGCCTATCAGTCCGGCCAGCCGGACGACAGAAACCGCCGCGCAAGGCGCGGCGGTTTCTGGTCCCGGCATGGCGGATAGCGTTACAGCGTCAGCCCCAGCGCCTTCGCCACGCCGGCGCCATAGGCCGGGTCGGCTTTGGAGAAATGGGCGATCTGGCGGCGCTGGATCGCTTCCGGCACCTCGCGCATGTCGTCAGCGATATTGTCGAACAGCCGTTGCTGCTGGGCCGCATCGAGCAGCCGGAACAGCGCGCCCGGCTGCGAGTAGTAGTCCTCGTCGACGCGATGGTTCCAGTGGTCGGCCGCGCCTTCCAGCGTCAACGGCGGTTCGGCGAAGTCCGGCTGTTCCTGCCATTGGTCGAAGCTGTTCGGCTCATAGCTGACGCGCCTGTCGCCATTGTTGCCATCGACGCGCATCGCGCCGTCGCGGTGGTAGGTATGGAACGGACAGCGCGGCGCGTTGACCGGGATCTGCTGGTGATTGACGCCGAGCCGGTAGCGGTGGGCATCGCCATACGAGAACAGCCGGCCCTGCAGCATCTTGTCCGGCGAGAAGCCGATGCCCGGCACGACATGGCCCGGGTTGAATGCCGACTGCTCGACTTCGGCGAAGTAGTTGTCCGGGTTGCGGTTCAGTTCGAACTCGCCGACCTCGATCAGCGGGTAGTCGCCATGCGGCCAGACCTTGGTCAGGTCGAACGGATTGATCCGGTACGAGCCCGCTTCCTGCTCCGGCATGATCTGCACGAACAGTTTCCAGCGCGGAAAGTCGCCGCGTTCGATCGCGTCGTACAGGTCGCGCTGCGAGCTTTCACGGTCGCGGGCAATGATCGCCTCGGCCTCGGCGCTGCCCAGACAGGCGATACCCTGCTGGGTCTTGAAGTGGAACTTGACCCAGAAGCGCTCGTTCTGCGCGTTGATGAAGCTGAAGGTATGGCTGCCGAAGCCATGCATGTGCCGGTACGAACGCGGCAGGCCGCGGTCGCTGAAGTCGATCGTCAGCTGGTGCAGCGATTCCGGCAGCAGCGAGAAGAAATCCCACTTGAAAGTCGCATTGCGCAGATTGGTGCGCGGGTCGCGCTTGACCACATGATTGAGGTCGGGGAACTTCAGCGGATCGCGCAGGTAGAACACCGGGGTGTTGTTGCCGACCAGGTCCCAGTTGCCTTCCTCGGTGTAGAACTTCATCGCGAAACCGCGAATGTCGCGCTCGGCATCCGCCGCACCGCGCTCGCCGGCCACGGTCGAGAAACGCACGAACAGGTCGGTCTGCTTGCCGACCTGCGAGAACAGCCTGGCCCGGGTATAGCGGCTGATGTCATGGGTGACGGTAAAGGTGCCGTAGGCAGCCGACCCCTTGGCGTGCATGCGTCGCTCGGGGATGACTTCACGATCGAAATGGGCCAGTTTTTCCAGGAACCAGACATCCTGCAGCAACATCGGTCCTCGCGGACCGGCAGTCATCACATTGTTGTTGTCAGCCACCGGTGCGCCGGCACCGGTTGTCAGGGGTAGTCGTGCCATCAGAGGATCTCCTGGCCGTCTTGGCAACGGCCTCAGATTGCAACATGGGCAGACCGCTGGCGGAACAGCAGCCTGTCCGGCGAAAGCCGTGCACGTCGTCCGGGGCTGCGGGAAGGACGGTCGGGCGACGGAGATCTGCAGTGTCGACCGCCACCGGCGATTAATCCAATTTAATGTTTCTACTTTTCCGATGTGGACAGACTATGCCGTCATTCTGCGTTACATCGCTGATTCTATTGGTTTTAAAACGCGCATGATGGCTGCTTATTTTTCCGGCAGCGGTATCCATTCGCTCTCGCCCGGCACCGGTTCGAAGCGGTCCGCCTTCCAGTCGGCCTTCGCCTGTTCGATGCGCGCCCTGGAGCTGGACACGAAGTTCCACCACATATAGCGCGGCCCGTCGAGCGGATCGCCGCCGACCAGCATCAGCCGCGCGGCCGTGTCGGCCCGGACCGGCACGTCGGTGCCGGGTTCCAGCACCACCAGCGTGCCGGCCTCGACCCGTTCGCCGCCGACCGTCGCACAGCCGGAGACCACGTAGACGGCACGTTCCGGGTGCCCGGCCGGCAGCGTGAACGTCGCGTCGGCCTCAAGCTCGGCCGCCACGAACAGCGTGCGGTCATAGGTCCTGACCGGCGATGTCAGCCCGAACGCATCGCCGACCAGCACCCGCAGTGCCACGCCGGGCAAAGTCAGCGTCGGCAACGTCCCGGCCGGGTGATGCCAGAAGCCCGGCGCATCGTCCTCATGCGCCTGCGGCAGGGCGACCCACATCTGAATGCCTTCTACCGCTTCGCCCCGGGCGCGGACATCGGCCGGGATGCGCTCCGAATGCACCACGCCGCGACCGGCGGTCATCCAGTTGATCGCGCCCGGTTCGATGCGCTGCAGCGTGCCAAGACTGTCGCGATGCATGAAGGCGCCGGAGAACAGATAGGTGACCGTGGCCAGACCGATATGCGGGTGCGGCCGCACATCGCCCTCAGTGCCGGTGCGGGCGAACCCGGCCGGGCCCATATGGTCGAGAAACACGAACGGGCCGACCGAACGGGCCTCGAAGGCCGGCAACAGGCGGCGCACCGGAAAACCGATGTCGCGGATCCTGGAAGCAATGCGCGAGCGGATCTGGGTCATGCTGGACTCCTGCGGGATAACGCGTTGAAAGGATCAGAAACGGCCGTTGCGGAAATCGTCGATGGCCTGTTCGACCTCGCCACGGCTGTTCATCACGAACGGGCCCCACTGCGCGATCGGTTCGCCCAGTGGCCGGCCGGCCAGCACCAGCACGCGGGCGCCACTGACCGTCGACAGCGTCACGCCATCGGCGGCGGGGTCATTGCCGAGCACGGCCAGCCGCTGTTCGCCGACGGTTCGCCCGCCAATCGTCGCTTCACCGGCGTACACATACACGAAGGCATTGTGCGACGGCGGCAGCGGCAGCGAATGGGTCGCGCCGGCCGGCAGTTCGAGGTCGAGATACAGCGGCTCGGTATCGGCCTCCTGCACCGCGCCACGCAGGCCATCGGCCTCGCCGGCAATGACCTTGATCGTCACGCCGCCGGCCGTTGTCGTCTGCGGGATCGCCGACGCCGGGATATCACGGTAGCCCGGCTCGCTCATCTTGCGGGCCGCCGGCAGGTTGATCCACAGCTGGAAGCCGTGCATCAGCCCGTCCGCCTGCTCCGGCAGTTCCGAGTGCACCAGTCCGCGGCCGGCATTCATCCACTGCACGCCGCCCGGGCCGAGCAGGCCTTCGTTGCCGTGGCTGTCGCGATGGCGCATGCGGCCATCGAGCATATAGGTCACGGTCTGAAAACCGCGGTGCGGGTGGTCGGGAAAGCCGGCGATATAGTCGTCCGGGTTGTCGGAGCGGAATTCGTCCAGCATCAGGAACGGGTCGAGCCGGCGCTGCAGTTCCTGGGTCAGCACCCGCAGCAGCCGCACCCCGGCACCGTCGGAGGTCGGCATGCCGGCCTGCAGGCGTTCCACTTCGCGGCTGCGGTTGACGACAGCATTCATGATTCGGCTCCTTTGATCGACCGAGGCAATATTTACCGGCCCCGTTCCGGTGAAAACCCATAACAACGGAAGGTTGACCATTGAATGGTAGCCATCTGGCCGTCACGGAAATAGCGAAATAATCCGCGCCATTGATTCAGTATTTCTGAACATGATTTACCCATTGAGTACACGCATGGCCGTCATGTACACCCGCCATGCTTTCTTGATAGCCGATATCGGCACACCGGGGCGGGGACAGGTCTGATTCTTGCCTTTCCTTTTCCCCGTCACCCCGTCTACCATACGCATAAGTATTTACTGATATATATCCCGTGCATTCCGTCTTCCGCCGCGTCCAGCGCCTGCTGTCGCCCTATTCGATCCACCAGCACTATCCGGCCCTGCACGCTTTGCGGGTCGCGCTCGGCTATCTGGTCACCGTCGCCCTGTCGGTCGTGTTCAAGGTGCCGGACGGCGCCTGGATGTCGGTCACCCTGCTGATTGTCATGGGCTCGCTGCCACATCTAGGCAGCGTGTACCAGAAGGCGCGCCAGCGCGGCATCGGTACCGTTGGCGGCGCCCTGGCCGGCATCGTTGCCATTTATCTGTACGGCCGTTCGCCGCTGGCCTGCTATCTGTGGATGGGTGCCTGCGCGGCCGCCAGCGGCTACCTGGCCATCGGCAAGCTCGGCTATATCGCGCTGATTGCGGGGGTCACGCTGACCATCGTCGCCGGGCATGGCGACAACTCGTTCGAGACCGCGCTGTGGCGCGCGCTGAACGTGCAGCTTGGCGGCATGATTGCGCTGATGTTCGCCCGTCTGCTGCCGCAGCGGGCGGTCAATCACTGGAAATACCTGCTGGCCGACAATCTGCGCGACTGCGCGGCACTCTACGGCCGGGTCGCCGTGCTGGACCTGCCGGACGAGGCCACGGTGCAGGAAACCTTCGACCGGCTCAACAAGCGGCTGATCGCCCAGCGCGGGCTGATGAGTGCCGTGGCCGGCGAAGTGTCACTGACGGTTGCCGAGCTGGACCGCATCCAGCGCACCCAGCGCAATATGCTCGGCCTGCTGGAACTGATGGTCGAGGTCTGCCGCAACCCGAGCCGCCATGCCGAGTTCGCGTCGATGCGCAAGCAGGTGGAACATAACCAGCGCCGGGCCCAGGCGCTGATGCGCACCACGGCCCATGCACTGAAATTCGACCGGCTCGACCGGCTGACGCGCATCGGCTACGCGCCGCAGGCCGAGGTCACCGCGCTGCCGGCCGGCGCCAGCGACGCCGGTTTCGAGGCGGTCGGCTATGTGTGGCTGAACATCAAGCTGCTGCGCCAGGTCGAGCGCATCAATGCCGCGCTGCTCGAAACCGCCTCGGCCTGGTACCGGCCGCCGGTCCGGGCCTGACCGGCCCGGGACAGCAGCAGGTGCTAGAGCGACGCCAGCGGATGCACCTGCCACGGCGGCACAAAGAAGCCGTCGATCCAGTCCGCATCCAGGCCGGCGAGATCGGCCGGTTTCCAGCGCGGTGCATTGTCCTTGTCGATCAGCCGCGCCCGCACTCCTTCGACGAACTCGCCGCGCAGGCAGCACTGCACCGCAAGGATCAGTTCCAGCCGGAACACATCGGCCAGGCCCAGATGCCGGGCGCGCCGGCGGATCTCCCACACCAGCCCGGCCGTGGTCGGGCAGCCGGCGGCAAAGGTACGCACCGCATCCCGGATCCACGGGTCGATGTCATCGGAAGCCGTCCGGAAGCGGGCCGCCACATCACTCAGGCTGTCGGCATCGGTCAGTTCCTGGATGCGGTCATAATGGGCGTGGACCCGACCGGCCGGCATGGCCTCGGCGGCGAGGGCAGCCCGCTCGCGCAGCAAGGCCGACAGCCGGGCGCCATCCTGCCCGGTCTCGCCGCTCCAGTCCGTCGACAGCAGGGCATCGCTCAGCGCCGGCAGCTCGGTCGAACGCAGGGCAAAATCGGCCAGGCCGACGAACTGCGCGTCGGCGGCATTCAGCGGCGCCCCGGTCAGGCCGAGGAACAGCCCGATGCGGCCAGGCATGCGGTTCAGGAACCAGCTGCCGCCGACATCCGGGAACAGGCCGATACTGATTTCCGGCATGGCGATGCGCGAGGTTTCCGTTACGACGCGATGGCTGGCGCCGGCCATCAGCCCCAGACCGCCGCCCATGACGATGCCGCTGCCCCAGACCAGAATCGGTTTTGGATAGCCGTGTATTGCATAGTCGAGTGCGTACTCGTCATGAAAATAGGTCGTCGCAAACGGACCGGCCGACGCCGGGTCGCGGGACAGGGCCTGCGCCAGCGCACGCACGTCACCGCCAGCGCAGAACGCGCGCTCGCCGCTGCCGGTCAGCAGCACCAGCACCACCGCAGGATCGTCGCGCCAGCGCGTCAGCTGCGCGTGCAGCAGCCGGATCATGTCCAGCGTCAGCGCATTCAGCGTGCGTTCGCTGTTCAGCGTCGCCTGGGCGATCACCCGGCCGTTGGCCGCGCGGTGTTCATGGAAAATCACGCAGGAATCAGGATCGGTTTTTGTGGTCATGGTTTCTCCTTCAGTCAGCGGTTTTTCCATACCGGATCGCGTTTGTCCAGAAACGCGCGAACGCCTTCGCGCTGATCCTCGGTCGAGAACAGATGGATGAACAGCTCGCGCTCCAGCGGCAGATTGGTTTCCGGCGGCGCGGTTCGCGCCGCCTGCAGCAGGGTCTTGCAGGCGGCGACGCTGGACGGGCTCTGGCGTTCGACCCGCCCGGCCATCTCCAGCGCCGTGCCCAGCGCCTGCCCGGTCGGCACCACCGCCTCGACCAGACCGATGCGCTCGGCCTGTGCCGCATCGACCCGCTCGCCGAGCAGCACCATGCGCTTGGCCCAGCCCTCGCCGACCAGATGCGGCAGCAACTGGGTGCCGCCAGCGCACGGCAGCAGGCCGACGCTGGCTTCCGGCAGTGCCATGACCGCCTGGCTTTCGGCCACGCGCAGGTCACAGGCCAGCGCGACCTCCAGCCCGCCGCCCATGGCGTAGCCGTTGATGGCGGCGATGCTGACACCACGGAAATGCGCGAGGGCGGTGAAGGCGCGGCCAAAGCGCAGCGCCATGTCGGCGGCGGTGCCAAGGTCGCCGTCGGCGAACAGCTTCAGGTCGGCACCGGCGGAAAAGAACCGCTCTCCGTCGCCGGTCAGCACCAGCGCGCGGACGTCGGGATCGGCATTCAGGTCGGCCACCAGCGTTTCCAGCGCCGCCAGACTGTCACGGGTCCAGGTATTGGCCGGCGGATTGCTCATGCGGACGATGGCGACATGGCCGCGTTTTTCCAGCTGCAGATGGGTGTAATTCATCAACGGATCTCCCCGGTCGGATCATTGAGCAGCGCGCGCGACACGATCACGCGCATGACTTCGTTGCTGCCTTCGAGAATGCGGTGCACACGCAGGTCACGCACATGGCGCTCCAGCGGGAACTCGCGCAGATAACCATAGCCGCCATGCAGCTGCAGCGCCTCGTCGGCCACCTGGAAGCAGGCATCTGTCGCGTAGCGTTTGGCCATGGCGCAATACACGCCGGCATCCGCCGCCGCGCTGTCCAGTTTCCACGCCGCCAGCCGCACCATCTGCCGCGCGGCCACCAGTCCGGTCTGCATGTCGGCCAGTTTGAACTGCAGCGCCTGGAAGGTGGCCAGCGGCTGGCCGAACTGCCGCCGCGCCTGCACATACTCGCGCGCCCGGTCCAGCGCGGCCTGGGCAGTGCCGACCGAGCAGGTGGCGATATTGACCCGGCCGCCATCCAGCCCCTTCATGGCAAAGCGGAAGCCCTCGCCTTCGTCGCCGAGCCGGTACTCAAGCGGGATGTCGACCGCGTCGAAGGTCACGGCACGGGTCGGCTGGCTGTTCCAGCCCATCTTGTGCTCCAGCTTGCCGTAGCCGATGCCCGGGCTGTCGGCCGGCACCAGGAACGCCGAAACGCCGCGCGCGCCGGCGCCGCCGGTGCGGGCCATCACCACCAGCACATCGGTGCTGCCGGCGCCGGAAATGAACATCTTGCTGCCGCTGAGCCGATAGCCGTCCGCCGTGCGTTCGGCACGGGTCGTCAGCGAGGCCGCATCGGAACCCGCATTCGGCTCGGTCAGGCAGTAGCTGCCGAGCAGCTCGCCACTGGTCATGCGCGGCGCCCAGCGCGCGGCGACTTCGGGGCGGGCAAAACTGGCGATCATCCAGCTCACCATGTTGTGGATGGTCAGGTAGGCGGCCGTCGACGTGCAGCCCCATGCCAGTTCCTCGAACACGATCGCCGCGTCCAGCCGGCCGGCGCCGAGGCCACCGTATTCGACCGGCGTGTACAGACCGCAGAAGCCGAGTTCGCCGGCCTTGCGGATCACGTCGAGCGGGAAATGTGCGTCGGCATCCCAGCGTGCGGCATGCGGGGCCAGTTCGGCACGGGCAAAGTCACGGGCTGCAGCCTGGAACGCGCGCTGCTCATCGCTCAGGGCAAAATCCATCTGTCTCTCCTTGGTGCGGGCGTCTTTGGCGCGCCCTTGCGGTCAGGACCGGCTCAGGACCGGTCGGTGTAGTCGTAGAAACCGCGACCGCTCTTGCGGCCGAGGCGGCCGGCGGCGACATAGCGCGCCAGCAGCGGGCAGACCCGGTATTTGCTGTCGCGGAATTCGCTGTACAGCACATCGAGAATCGCCACGCAGGTATCCAGGCCGATCAGGTCGGCCAGCGCCAGCGGTCCCAGCGGATGACGCATGCCCAGCGTCATCACCGCATCGACCGCCGCCGGGTCGGCCACGCCGTCATGCACGCAGAACGCCGCCTCGTTGATCATCGGCATCAGCACCCGGTTGGAGACGAACCCCGGTGCATCGCCGACCGTCACCGGCGTCTTGCCGAGCCGGGTCGTCAGCGCCTCGATCGCCCGATGGGTCGCGTCATCGGTCTGCTCGGCGCGGATGATTTCCACCAGTGGCATCAGCGGCACCGGGTTCATGAAATGCATGCCGATCACCCGCTGCGGTGAGGGCACCGCCGCCGCCAGCCGGGTCAGCGAAATCGACGAGGTATTGGAGGCGATGATGGCATCGGGCCCGACCGCCGCGGCCGCCTCGCCCAGCAGCCGCAGTTTCAGCGCCAGTTGTTCGCTGGCCGCCTCCACGACCAGCTCGCAGCCGGCCAGCGCCCCGGGACCGGACACCGTCGCCACCCGCGCCAGCACCGCGTCCGGCTCCAGACCGGCCTGACCGGCCGCCAGCTTGTCCAGCGAACGGCGCATCTGCGCCATCGCACGCGCCTGCTGCGCAGGATCGATATCGCACAGCCGTACCGCCAGTCCGGCCTGCGCACACACCTGGGCGATGCCGCCGCCCATCTGCCCGGCACCAATCACGCCAACCTGTCGAATTTCCATTGTTTGCTTCCCTCCGCTCGAGCGCACACACTAATATCCAGTTTACGTTAACGTCAACATGGCAGCAGAAACGTTGACCCGGTTTCCGTCCTGCCATGGACTGACGAGCCCGCCACCAGCCGACGCTTACGTTGCAGCACAGCATGGATGGCGTCATCGCGATAAAATGCCCCGATAGCCAGGAGCGCCTGAATGAGCGGCAACGATAAAACTTACACCATCAGCGAACTGGCACGGGAATTCGACGTCACCACCCGCACCATTCGCCATTACGAAGAACAGGGACTGATTGCGCCGGAACGACGCGGCCAGCACCGGATCTACTCGCGTCGCGACCGCATCCGTTTGCTGCTGACCCTGCGCGGAAAGCGCATCGGGCTGACCCTGAACGAAGTCCGCGAGCTGTTCGAGCTGTATGACGCCGCACGTGACGATGCACCGCAACTGCTCGAATTCATGCGCATTCTCGACCTGCGCGAGCAGCGCCTGATGCAGCAGATCGAGGATATCAACGTCGTCATGCGCGAAGTCCAGGGACTGAAGGCGCAGTGCGAACGCCTGCTGGAAAAAAAATCCGCTGATGCCGATTCGCCACAGCCGTGACGGATACGGGTGCCCGCGCGCGGCGCTGGCGCGCCTTTTTTCCCGCCGTTATATTACGTTAACGTAAAAGACAACAATGCAAAGGAGCAGCAAAATGCAGCAACAGGATCCTGTCGTCATCGTTTCCGCCGTCCGTACCCCGATCGGCGGCTTTCAGGGCCACCTGGCCCCGGTCGCTGCCCCGACCCTCGGTGCCGCCGCCCTGCGCGCGGCCATCACCCGTGCCGGCATCGGTGCCGATGACGTCGACGAGTTGCTGATGGGCTGCGTGCTGCCGGCCGGGCTCGGCCAGGCACCGGCCCGCCAGGCCGCGCTCGGCGCCGGGCTGTCCGAGCACACGCCGTGCACCACGGTGAACAAGATGTGCGGCTCCGGCATGAAAACCCTGATGCAGGCGCACGATGCCCTGCTCGCCGGCAGTGCCCGGGTCGTGGCCGCCGGCGGCATGGAAAGCATGTCCAATGCGCCGTATCTGCTGCCGAAAGCACGCACCGGCCTGCGCATGGGGCATGGCGAGGTCAAGGACCACATGTTCCTGGACGGGCTGGAAGACGTGTACGAGAAAGGCACGCTGATGGGAGTGTTCGCCGAACGCTGCGCCGCGCATTACGGCTTTACCCGCGAGCAGCAGGACACCTTTGCCATCCGCTCGCTGCTGCGGGCGCAGGAAGCCATCCGCGAAGGTGCCTTCCGCGACGAGATCGTGCCGGTCGACGTGCCGCAGCGCGGCGGCAACCAGGTAATCGACACCGACGAGCAGCCGCTGGCCGCCCGCCTCGACCGCATTCCGACGCTGAAACCGGCCTTTGCCGCGGACGGTACGGTCACGGCCGCCAATGCCAGCTCGATTTCCGATGGCGCCGCCGCGCTGGTGCTGATGCGTGAAAGCGAAGCCGCCCGTCGCGGGCTGAAGCCGATCGCCCGCATCGACGGCCACACCAGTTTCGCCCACGCACCGTCGTGGTTCACCACCGCCCCGGTCGGTGCGATGCGCGCGCTGTTCGAACGCACCGGCTGGCGTCAGGCCGATGTCGATCTGTACGAGATCAATGAAGCCTTTGCCGTGGTCACACTGGCGGCCATCACCGAGCTGGACCTGCCGGCCGACAAGGTCAACGTCAATGGCGGCGCCTGCGCACTCGGCCACCCGGTCGGCGCCTCCGGTGCCCGTATTGTCGTCACCCTGATCCATGCGCTGCGCCAGCGCGGACTGAAGCGCGGCATCGCCAGCCTGTGCATCGGCGGCGGCGAGGCCACGGCGATGGCCATTACCCTGCTGTAACGGCGGCCACCTCGGCGGCGTCCGCTGCCGGCGGCGACGGAATCTCCACGGAGTTTGTCGCCGTCTGCGCGCCGGACGGGCCAACCCGTTACAATTCCCCCCATGCTGACAGACAAAATCAGGGACCTCGCCGTGAACCCTCGCATCACTTTTGTTGAAGACGACGCCGAACTCGCCGAACTGATCGGCGACTACCTCAGAAGTTACGGATTCGACATCGCGGTCATCGACCGTGGCGACACTGCGCTGGAGGCCATTCTGGCCGACCCGCCGGACCTGGTGCTGCTCGACATCATGCTGCCGGGCAAGGACGGGCTGACGTTGTGTCGCGAGCTGCGGGTCGACTATCAGGGTCCGATCGTGATGCTGACTTCGCTGAACAGCGACATGAACCAGATTCTCGGCTTCGAGCTCGGTGCCAACGACTATGTGCTGAAGACCACGCCGCCTTCGGTGCTGCTGGCCCGCATCCGTGCCCACCTGCGCCAGTCGCACGCGGCGCCGGAACCGGGCCCGGCCGGCAAGAAGGCCGACAAGATTCTCGACTTCGGCACGCTGCAGATCGACCACATGAACCGCAGCGTGCGTTTCCTGAACGAACCGATCCCGCTGTCGACCGGCGACTTCGACCTGCTGTGGGAGCTGGCCAGCCATGCCGGCGAGGTGCTGACCCGCGACGACCTGCTGATGACGCTGCGCGGCGTGCGCTACGACGGTCTGGACCGTTCGATCGACGTGGCCATTTCGCGGCTGCGCAAGAAGCTTGGCGACGACACGGCCGATCCGCGCAAGATCAAGACCATCCGCCACAAGGGCTATCTGTTCGCCAACGACGTCTGGCGCTGAAGCCCCCGCCATGCGCAAGCTGTTCTTCCGCTTCTACATTACGGTTGTCGTCAGTTTCCTGATTTCGGTGCTGGTCATCGGCGCGATCTACAAGAACGAGGTGCGCGGCACGACCCAGCGCTACCTGATCGACATCTTCGAGACCTCGCTGTACCTGATCGAGCGCGAGCTGTCCGACTACCCGGAATCGGAGTGGGAGGATGCGCTGAACAATATCCGCAACCGCATCCCGCTACCGGTCGAGATCGAGGCGCTGGATGCCTACGTGCTGTCGCCGGAAAACCAGAAGGCGCTGCGTGAAGGCAGCATCATCCGGCTCGAGGACAGCAATCTGTTCCTGCAGCGCATCCCGCACAGCGAATACCTGGTGGCGATGGGACCGGTCAGCTACCTGCACTATGTCGGCACCCTGCAGTGGATCGACGTGTTCGCCATTCTCAGCCTGTGCCTGACACTCGGCGTGCCGACCTTCCTGTGGATCAGGCCGCTGTGGCGGCATGCGCGTGAGCTGACCCAGGTGTCGCGCCGTCTCGGCAGCGGCGACTTCGCCGCGCGCGCGGTGCTGCCGGACACCTCGGCGCTGGCCGATCTCGGCAATACCGTCAACGGCATGGCAAGCAATATCGAGGAGCTGATCGCCGGCCGCAAGGTGATGATCAATGCCGTATCGCACGACCTGCGCACGCCGATCGCCCGTCTGCGCTACCGGCTGGAAATGCTGCGGGGCGTCACCGCCGAGGCCACCGGCGCCGAGAAGGTCATCGAGCAGATCGGTCGCGACCTCGACAATCTGACCGACATGACCGAAGAACTGCTGCTGCTCGGCAATCTGGAACGGCCGGAGCTGGAGCTGAACACCCAGCCGATCGTCATCCGCCCGTGGCTGGACGAGATGCTGGCCGGCTTCGACTGGGGCGACACGCCGCCGACGCTGAGCTGCAACCTGCAGGACGACCAGGCGGTGCTCGGCGACCCGTACTACCTTGGCCGCGCCGTCGCCAACCTGATCGTCAACGCCCGCCGGCATGGCGGCGGCCAGGTCGCCATCAGCGCACTGTGGCGCGACCAGCAGATGACCATCCACGTCGATGACGACGGCCCCGGCATCCCGGCCGAAAGCCGCGACCAGGTACTGCAGCCGTTTACCCGCCTCGACGTGTCGCGCAGTCGCAAGACCGGCGGCTACGGGCTGGGCCTGGCCATCGTGCAGCGGATCATGCGCTGGCATCGCGGCGAAGTCCGGGTCGGCGATGCGCCGCTGGGCGGCGCCCGGCTGACGCTGGTCTGGCCGACACCGCTAACCCAATGATGTAAAAAGCGTTTATCTACACCGCGTTACAAACCAAAAAAATCACCTTCTGTACAGCGGATGACATAAAAAAAATAATGAACGCTCTGATCCTGCCGGCATGTCGCCGGCCGGCGGCCTTTGACGGGAGACGTTCATGAACAAACTGTGTGTCCTCCTGCTGGCGGCCTGCTGTAGCGCCGGTGCCGTCGCGCTGGCCGCCGCGTCTGCGCCGGACCCGTTCGTCCAGGTCGCCGACGTCAAGGTGGAAAAGAAAACCCTGAAGAAGCCCGGCTCGCGCAAGCCGGTCCCGTCGTCCTCCGCCATTCCGTACATGAGCAAGCGTCCCGACATCAAGGCCGACCACAGCGCGCAGAACCGCGTGGCCGGCCCGGTCGCCCACTCCAGCCCCAAGATCCTGCACTGATGTCCGTGCTGTTGCGCGTACTCGCGCTCTGCCTGGCCCTGCTGCCCATGGTCGCCGGTGCGGACAGCGCGGCACAGCGGCGCCAGTTGCTGTTCGGCCACGACGACCGCGTGGCCGTCGACGACAACAGCGTCGCGCCGTACGCGGCCATCGGCAAACTGGAGATGCAGAGCGGCGCCCGCTGCTCGGCCACGCTGATCGCGCCGGACCTGGTCGCCACGGCCGCCCACTGCTTTGCGACCGAGCCCGGCCGCGTCGACCGGCCGGTCAGCTTTATGGCCGGCTACCGCGACGGCCGTGGCCAGGCCATCTACCGCGCCACCGGCATGCAGGTGCCACCGGGCTTTCGCCACGGCGTGCATCAGGTCGGCGAACGCCTGTTCATCCGCACCCGGGCAGCACCCTTCGATATTGCGCTGGTCCGCGTCACCAGATTGCGGGGCCGCGCCGACATCGCCCCCATGCCGGCTTTCGACGGCGATCGTGACGCACTGCGCGATGCGCTGACCCGCCGTGACAACCGCGTCGAGCAGGCCGGCTATGCCTACGACCACCGCGAACAGCTGTACACCCACCGCGACTGCCGGGTCACTGCACTGAACGACGACAATACCCTGTCCCATCGCTGCGACACCCTGTCCGGCGACAGCGGCTCGCCCATCTGGCTCGAGACTGCCGACGGCCCGCGCCTGATCGCCGTGCAGAGCGCTGCACCGACGGCGGACCGCCGCGCCAGCGCCGACAATACCGCCGTCACCCTGCTGCAAATCGCGTCCCGCCCCTGATCCGGCAGCGGAAATCATCGCGGCAGCCGCCCTGCAGCCCTACACTGTGCCCATGATGCTGATCGATACCCACTGCCATCTCGACGCGCCCGAATTCGACCGCGAGCGGGACGCACTGGTCGACGCCGCGCGCAGGACCGGCGTGACCGATATCGTGGTGCCGGCCGTCACGGTTGCCAACTTCGCCACCACCCGCGACATGCGCGACCGCTACGGCTGTCTGCCGGCGTTCGGTCTGCATCCGATCTACACCGATCAGCATCTGGACAGCGACCTGGAACAGCTGGACGAGTGGCTGACGCGCGAGAAACCGGTAGCGGTCGGCGAAATCGGCCTGGATTTCTATCTGGAGCAGATCGACCCGACGCGACAGGAACGCCTGTTTGCCGAGCAATTGCGGCTGGCGAAAAAACACGACCTGCCGGTGCTGCTGCATGTGCGACGCTCCGCCGACCGGGTATTGAAGTATCTGCGCCGCTTTGGCATCGAGCGCGGCATCGCCCACGCTTTCAATGGCAGTGAGGAGCAGGCACGCGCCTATCTGCGTCAGGGACTGAAACTCGGCTTTGGCGGCGCGATGACCTATTCCGGTTCCCTGCGCATCCGCCGGCTGGCGGCCACGCTGCCACTCGACGCGCTGGTACTGGAAACCGATGCACCGGACATCCCGCCAGCCTGGGCCGCCCGCAGCGAACCAGCCGATGTCGCCCGCTACGCCAGCGAACTCGCCAGCCTGCGCCAGCTCGACAGCGAACAGGTGGCCGAGGCCACCAGCGCCAATGCGCGGGCAGCACTCGGCCTGCCGCTCATGCCTCGCGCCAACTGAAAGACACAAAGCGCTCGCGCCAGTAGTCGAGCACTGCGGCACCGGGCCAGCGCGCAGGATCGGACAGCGGCAGTCCGTCGGCCTGCCGGCCCAGTTGCAGGGCTACTTGCCGGATGCCGCGTGCCGCCAGCGTGTCGGCCAGCCGGTACAGATCTTCGGCATTCATGCAGCCCGGGTCGAGCGTGGTCCGGCACTCGAACGGGGTGCCGCTGGCCTGGACAATGTCCAGCGCACGCCACACCCGCGCTTCACTGCCTGGCACCCGGGTCACGGCGTCGATGCCACCCGGCGCCGCCTTGACGTCCAGACCGATCCAGTCGGCCCGTTTCGCCACCTGCGCCAGCCGGTCCGGATAAATGCCGGCCGTATGCAGGCCAATGCCGAAACCCAGCGCCCGCATCTCGTCCATCCAGTCCGGCAGCTGCGGCGCCAGCGTCGGTTCGCCACCGGAGAACACCACACCATCAAGAAAACCGGCGCGTGGCGCCAGCCGCCGGCGCACCGTGTCCCAGTCCAGCGTACCGGCATCGCGCGACTGGATGCCGGCATTGTGGCAATAGCCGCAGCGCCACGGGCAACCGGCGACGAATACGGTCGCGACCAGCCGCCCGGGCCAGTCGCAAGTGGAAAACGGTTCGACACCGGCGACCGGCAGGCCGCCGGTCACCGCTGTCGCCTGCCGCTCAATGACGGGTACGGGATTCATCGAAGTGGACACGTTCTTCGAACTCGCCCTGCTTGCCGACATTGAACGCCGACACCGGGCGGAAATAGCCCATTACCCGGGTCCACACTTCGCAGCGGGTGCGCTCTTCCGGCGCCAGCGTGGAACGGGTCGATTGTTGGTCGTGCTGAGTCATGGATTTCTCTCCTCGGATGGAAGTGGACGGAATGGCGGCGTTCAGGCCGCACACCCGCATTGGCCCGCCGCGCGGCTGGCCAGCTTCTCGGCGTCGCACTTGGGGCAGTATTCGTGATGGCCGCTGAGGTAGCCGTGCACCGGGCAGACCGAGAAGGTCGGCGTGACCGTCAGGTACGGCAGGCGGAAGCGCTCCAGCGAACGCCGCACCAGCCGCTTGCATGCATCAGCCGAGCTGATCGCCTCGGTCATGTACAGGTGCAGGACCGTGCCGCCGGTATAGCGGCGCTGCAGCGGCTCCTGATGCGCCAGTGCCGCGAACGGATCGTCGGTATAACCGGCCGGCAACTGGCTGGAATTGGTGTAGTACGGCTTGTCGGCCGTGCCGGCCTGCAGGATGTCCGGGAAGCGCTTGCGGTCCTCGCGGGCAAAGCGGTAGGTCGTGCCTTCCGCCGGCGTGGCTTCGAGGTTGTACAGATGGCCGGTTTCTTCCTGGAAGCGGACCATGGCAGCACGAATATGGTCGAGCAGATCCACTGCCAGCTGCAGTCCGTCCTCGCTGGCGATATCCCAGGCGCCGCCGCTGAAGTTGCGCACCATCTCGTTGATGCCGTTCACCCCCACCGTCGAGAAGTGATTGCGCAGCGTGCCGAGGTAGCGACGCGAATACGGGTACAGCCCGGCATCCATCCAGCCCTGAACTTTCTCGCGCTTGATCTCCAGGCTGTCGCGCGCCAGTTCCAGCAGCCGGTCGGTGGCAGCGAACAGGGCATCGCGATCACCGGCGAAGCGATAACCGAGCCGGGCGCAGTTCAGCGTCACCACGCCGAGCGAACCGGTCTGCTCGGCGCTGCCGAACAGACCATTGCCGCGCTTCAGCAGTTCGCGCAGGTCGAGCTGCAGCCGGCAGCACATCGAACGCACCATCTGCGGTTCCAGATCCGAGTTCAGGAAGTTCTGGAAGTACGGCAGGCCATACTTGGCGGTCATCGCGAACAAGCGGTCGGCGTTGTCGCTATCCCAGTCGAAGTCCGGAGTGATGTTGTAGGTCGGAATCGGAAAAGTGAACGCGCGGCCATGCACGTCACCCTGCGACATCACATCGAGGAACACGCGATTGATGCGGTCCATTTCCGGCTGACAGTCGCCATAGCTGAAAGGCATTTCCTCGCCGGCGATGACCGGAATCTGCTCGCGCAGGTCCACTGGGCAGGTCCAGTCGAAGGTCAGGTTGGTAAACGGCGTCTGCGTGCCCCAGCGCGACGGCACATTGAGGTTGTAGACGAACTCCTGCATCGCCTGCTCGATGGCACGGTCGTCGAGCCCGTCGCGGCGAACGAACGGCGCCAGATAGGTGTCGACACTGGAGAACGCCTGCGCACCGGCCCATTCGTTCTGCAGCGTGCCAAGGAAGTTCACCATCTGACCGAGCGCCGACGACAGGTGCTTCGGCGCCCCTGCCTCGATCCGTCCCGGTACGCCGTTGAACCCTTCATGCAGCAACTGGCGCAACGACCACCCGGCGCAATAGCCGGCCAGCACGTCAAGATCGTGCAGGTGGAAGTCCGCGTCGCGGTGCGCCCGGGCAATCTCCGCCGTGTAGATGCCATCCAGCCAGTAGTTGGCAGTCAGCTTGCCGGCCGCGTTCAGGATCATGCCGCCGAGGCTGTAGCCCTGGTTCGCGTTGGCGGAGACGCGCCAGTCGGCGCGGCTGAGGTATTCGTCGAGCGTACTCAACGGATTGATAAGCGTCGTGTCAGTCATCACAACATCTAGTGTTTTAAGTCAGGTTTGCACTATATGTTGATTTTTTGTCCATGACACGGGTAAGACAGAAAGGCTTGATCGGGGTCAAAAGCCGCGCAAAGGAGGCTGACTCATCCCTGCGACGGTGGTACGGCGGGCGATTACCGGGCATGCCGGCCAGTACTTCCGGACCTGCTGCGACCACCACCATCGGTAGCGACTGACTCAGGTTACTGGCCTGCTGGTAGTGCCAGGCCGGTGGCAGTCCCGGCGCACTGGCCGATGGCAATCGGGCCGGACCCGGCCAATCCAGATTGGCTCATCCACCGACAGGCACACGTCGCGACCAGCCTGCCGGGGCTTGAGCAGTCGTTCAGGGAAGCACGTGCGAAGTCCTTTTTCACAGAGGGCATGTAGCTTATGGCTGTCCCCCTTATCTACAGCGACTGAATGCCAGCCGGAGTGCAGCGCCAATTTCTGCCTCAGAGCTGTTTGACGGGATAATGACTTTGTCGCTTTCTTTTATTCCGGTTCCGCTCCACGCCTCTAGCTGTGCATGCCATGTAGGATTTATTTTTATGGTCATTTCATCATTCTCAACCACACAAGTTCGCATAATTCTGAATAAGGTTTTTTTCGTTTTATATTTATATTTTTCTTTTAACAACATTACCCACTTTTCGTGTTCAATTTTCCGTTTTTTATAATCAAAAAAATTCCATATTCCTCTAGCGTCAATTCACGGCTTTTTGAAAGTGCCACAAGTAGCGCAATGCCCAATTCTTTATCAGTAGCCTCTGCCGAAAGCAAACATTGCGCGCCTGCATAATCTCTTCCTAGCAAGCCCAGCCCCGAATATGTCTCAATACAAAAAAAATCACCGTTCCAAAGTGCATTGGCCCATTTTTTCTTTTCCATATTACCTCACCATTGTAAAGACAATTTTTACACTTTGCGATTCCCCATACTCAACTGCTTTATGAAATCGCTCCTGTGGATAAGTGCTCGCGACAGGTTAGAAATTCCAGTCTACCGTGGGATAATAATCCGGATGAAGATCAGGTCAGGAAGGGGACAAAGAGTCACAAGCATCTGTCAATGATTGACAAAATTTCATTTTTTAGTTGGCCATCGTTAAATTCGTATACCTCACGGGTTTCATCATCTGCGCAGTACATATCAGCAGCGCAAAATATGCTAGATAAGCACTCACTTAGGTGAGGTTCATCATTCAGAATGATTCCACTATCTCTCTCAATCCTCCATAAATTAATATATATATCAGAGAAGTCAGAGGCAGATATTTCCCCATCAACAAAAGACTTAGCTAAATCTAAAAGGGTAGCACTCATCGTAGAATTCCATTTTTCATATAATTTTCAAATTGTGGCGCATTAGGATCCAATTTGAATCCTGTAACAAATTTACCTGTACTGTCCAGCACTACAACATTATTTGTTTTTGGATTAAAAAATACCTTTGAGTATTTTAAAAATCCATAAATCCCATGAGGCTCCGTGTGTTTAGAATTTAAATGAGATTCGATAGCTGCTCCAAATTGACCAAGTGTGCTAGGATTTTTCTTTGTAGTTACCACACCAAAATCAGCAGCATGTTTGAATTTTCTGTCTAGCTGCTGCTGAGAAATGCTTGTTGATTCACCTGAAATAGGTTATTTGGAATAGCTATTCGGGTCATAGGCCCTGACAGCGCCGCCGAGGTTTTCAATAAGGTACTGCACCCATCCTGCAGGCGTCAGCGGAATCCCCTCAAGCCCCTTGCCCAGCTCGACAAGCTGCTCAGCCCCCTTGGCCCCAGCCCGAACTCCCGCTCGGTCTTGTCGTATCCCGACAAGAGAGACCGTAACGCCAGCGCATTCTTCCATTAATTAAATGCTGGTTTTTGCTCGAAAGATGCTCAATTAAGCCCAATCTATCGAACCATCTGGCATGTTCCAGCCAATGCCGGTTGGGCAACTATCTAGAAAAAACCACATGCCATTATTTACATCTTCATCTTGTTCTGGAAAAGATTTTTTAAAATCATTAATGATTGCATCTGCAGGCTTATCTAAGATAGATCCATTCTTAGCCAAAGAAATTATTCTGGCGTCAAGCATTCTTTTCAAAATCCACAAAAATTTATTTTGCCTATCAGAATAAGAGCAACTATCGTCCTCTAAATACAACCAGATCACATCCAGTGCCATACCGCGTGCATGGGTGACAATAAATTTATACCGTTCTTCTGAAATCATATTTCATGGACTTGCCCCCGTACCTCAGGACACCCGTTCCCGCCTCAGGTTGAAGGAATCGCCAGCCGTCGGAACTCCCGGGGGGACCGGTAGCCCAGCGCACTGTGCGGGTGGTACTCGTTGTAGTGCTCGAAGGCCTGTGCCAGGTTCGCCAGTGCGGTTTTCCAGTCCGGCTTTGGCATGAAGGCGATGTAATCACGCTTCATCGTCCGGACGAAGCTCTCCGCCATCCCGTTGCTCTGCGGACTGCATACCGGGGTCGTCACCGGCTCCAGTCCGATCTCCCGGGCAAAGCGGCGGGTCTCTTCCGCCGTGTAGGCACTGCCGTTGTCACTCAGCCATTGCACGGCATACGGAGGTCGTTCCAGGCTGAAACGGTGCTCGACGGCTGCCAGCATCACGTCGCGTACGTCGTCACCACTATATCCACGCCGACTGGCGACCCAGCTCAGTGCTTCCCGATCACAGCAGTCCAGTGCAAACGTGACCCGCAGTTTCTCGCCGTTGTCGGCATTGAACTCGAAGCCCTCCGAACACCAGCGCGTGTCGCTGGCTGTCACGGCCACACGGCCTTCGTGCCGGCGTGTCTGCCCGGGCTGCTTGATCCGCCGCACCAGCAACAGGCCATGCTCGCGCATGACCCGGTAGACCCGCTTCCGGTTCACCCTTGGCAAGGCTTGCTGATCGCGCTGGCGCCGCAGCACACTCCAGGTGCGGCGATAGCCGTAACTGGGCAGATCAACGATGACCGCCTTCAATTCAGCTACCAGCGCGGATTGCCAGGCACTCGCGTGTGTACACATCAACTATCGTCAGAAAGCGCAACCGGCTCCCGTTGAACAACTGATCTGCTACGAAATCCATGCACCAGACTTGGTTCGGCGCTGTGGGCACAGGGCTGTGCTCTCGATGTCGTGCACTTTTGCTACGCCGAGGTCGCCAGTTGCGCAGGTTCAGTTCCGTACAGTCGGTGGGTACGTTTGTGATTGACCTGCCAACCTTCCAGTCGCAGTCGCACCTGAATGCGCCGGTAGCCGTACCGTACACGGACCTCCGCAATCTCCCGAATGCGTTGCCTCAACGGCCCATTGCGGTCGCTACCAGGTCGATAACGATAGGTCTTTCGATTCAATTGAATCAATGAGCAGGCCCGCCGCTCGCAACTGCCGCAGCCGGCGGAGTTCGGAGACCCCAAATCCGCCGAACTTCTTGCGCCACGTATAGTACGTGGCATCAGAAATCCCCATCTTCCGGCAGATCTCTTCAACCCTCGTGCCAGTCTCTGCCTGGCGCAAGGCAAACGCGATCTGCTCTTCCGTGAACCGTGACTTCTTCATGCTGCCGCTTCTGTGGGTAAGTGCTCGCGACAGGTTAGAAATTCCAGTTTACCGTGGGGTAAAAATTCGAGTGAAAATCAGTTCACCTATACCGGCAGCTTACTTAGCCAATAAAATCATCTAATTAACGAGCCCCATGTTACGACTATAGATGGCTTTAAATAAATCTCAACTGTCGTTACCAAATCAGAGAAAACTGCCTCAGCATACAAATATTCACTCAATTTATCATGCTTAATTTTAAATTCTTTAAACCCCTCGCTTATGCTTCTAGAAACTTCAATTCCATTTAATTTTAATTTAGTTTGGATCCACCCTTCAGAGACACTAAATGAAAACATCAAACCAACTCCATTTTCTCCGGTAAATTCATATACGTAATTTTGATCGTCTTTATCGAAGATAATAGCTTCCCCCTCAAAAAATGACAACATGTCAATTTCATCTGGATAATTTTCAATAAACATTATCTGCTCTCTCACCTACGCGGAATCGTTGTAATAAAACGCCTCGACCCATCTGGCATTTTCTGAAAAGTTGTCTCTAATTTTACGGCCTTGCCAGAAGAGCCAATAAGCAATGAATCCCTAACTTCAAAACTGCCATACTTATTAGTAAATGAATTTATAATATTGCCTTTCCCCTGAGATACCATTTTGAAATGATCAGCAAGAATCTCCTGCCCGCGTGCATTATTGCTGAGGCCTAGCCGCTCCATTTCAGCGGCAAGCTGCTTAGAGCGATTCGCATTGTGATCATTACTGGATGAATTACCAAACAAGTAATCGAATTTTTTAGGATCTATTACTGATCCTAACCCCGTTTTTCCCCCTTCATTAGAATAGCTGTTCGGATCATAGACCCTGACAGCGCCGCCGAGGTTTTCAATAAGGTACTGCGCCCATCCTGCTTGCGTCAGCGGAATTCCCTCAAGCCCCTTGCCCATCAGCTCGGCAAGCTGCTCAGCAAACCCTCTTGGTTCCAGCCCGAGGTCCTGCTCGGTTTTGTCGTACCCGGGCAAGCCCGGTAGCGGTGTGACCTGAGGCTTGCCCGGGATCCCCGGCAAGAGAAACGGTGGCGCCAGCGCATTGTTTTCCGTCTCCAGCTTTGCCGCGATGGTGGCGGCAGCCGTCTCGCCTCCCGTGGCAGCCGCCGTGCCGGCCACAATGCTGCTGATGAGCTTGGATCGGGCTTCTTTTTCTTCCGCCGTCAGGCTGCCAACCGCCTTGCCGTTCAGGCCATCCAGTAAATTGTTCAACACCACGCTGGCCGCGGCGCCGCTGGCTCCTGCGCCACAACTGCCACCCTGAGCGGCGGCTCCTGCGCAGGCCACCAGTCCCTGCAACGCGGCACGGGCCGTTTCGCTGTCCAGCTTGTCGGCGATCTCCTTGACCTTCTCCGCCGCCAGTCCCTGCAGGTAGTTGACCGTCGCCCCCTGCAGCATCTGCGCGGCCCCCCCGCTGACGTTGCCCCCGGCTGCGGCCGTCAGTGCCGTGACCACCCGCCGGTAGTCGCCGCCCGGCCCCCACCTGGCCGCTTCCCGGTACTGCTGTGCCAGGGTCAGGCGGCGCGC
>NZ_QLTJ01000021.1:0-49527 GCF_003269145.1 Microvirgula sp. AG722
GCCGACTGGCCGCTGTCGGCCAGTCGGGCATCACTGCTGTCGAGCGGGAAGCCGGTGTGCGAGAAGGTGTGGCGCTCGATACGCTCGTCGGCGGCTTCGTCGTCAGTGCGGTGGTAGCGAATGACGCGAACGGCAAGGAGACGATTGTCGTGGACGGTGACGGTCGGGGTAGCCTGGCAGCGGCTGGCAGTGCCTGCGTCAGGGAGCGTAGCGGTGGCCATGGCAAGTGCACCTTGTTGCGAGGGAGTGAAGAAGGGGCGGAGCGTCTCCGGCTGCATCGGCATGGGCCCGGTACAGATGCCGGGCTCACACATTCCGCCCCTCTGGTTCACACTATAAGAAGCAGGTCTCAAGTTTCACCCGCCAGCCGCCAGACGGTTAGCGTGCGCTTAGCGCGGTCCGGGTCCCGTCGCGGCGGGCAAACCAGTCGTCAAGAGAGTCGGCTGCATTCAGTACATGCTGACGCAGGAAGGCTGCGGCACCGATGGCATCCTTGCTGCGGCACAGCGCCAGCAGATGGGTGTGTTCGGCCTGGGCCCGGTCTGCAAAATTGGTCAGCAGAATCTGCATTCGCGTATAGCGATCGGTGCGGTTGTGCAGTGACTCGACCAGGGCCATGGTCTGCGGTCGTCCGGCAGCACGATACAGCGCGATATGAAAACGGGCATTCAGCGTGCCCCAGTGGGCAATGTCGTGTCGTGCCAGAGCCGTCTCGAATTCGGCCAGCGCGGCGGCCGCTTCGTCGATATCGGCGGCACACTGGCGCGGCACGGCGCGCAGCAGCAGGTCGCTTTCGACCAGAGCACGGATATCGAGCAGTTCGCGTACATCATCCAGCGACAGCTCGGTCACCACCGCGCCGCGATGATCGAAAATCCGGACCAGCCCTTCGGCTTCCAGTTGCCGCAGGGCTTCCCGCACCGGCACGCGGCTGACGCCGAACTCCTGCGACAGGGCCTCCTGGCGCAGCTGGGTGCCACCGGTCAGGTCTCCGGTCAGGATGCGGTTGCGCAATGCCTCGGTCACGGCGGAGGTCAGGGTCTGGCGCGAAACACGCAGGTCGGGGGCGGTCATGGCGGTTTTGAGGGCAGTCGGAAAGGAAAGGGGACAGGCGGCAAGCGCACGATAGCGGTTGCCGCCTGCAGCGTCCAGCGCGGGTCAGTGCAGCGGCATGACCGGGCGGCAGGCCAGTGCGTCGTCGATGACGGCCTGCACCCGGACCCGTTCGTCACCGGTCAGTGGCAGCCGCGGCGCACGCACATGGCCGGTCCCGTAGCCGACCGCAAGTTCGGCCAGCTTGATGTTCTGCACCAGCTTGGTCGATACGTCGAGATGCAGCAGGGGGGCAAACCAGCGGTACAGGGCCAGCGCCTCGGCCAGACGGCCGGCGCGCATCAGCCTGTAGATGGCCACGGTTTCCTGCGGAAACGCGCAGACCAGCCCGGCCACCCAGCCCTGCACGCCGGCCGCCAGGCTTTCCAGCGCCAGGTCATCGACGCCGGTGAAGACGGCATAGCGGTCGCCGACGGCGTTGAAAATGTCGGTCACGCGGCGCACGTCGCCGCTGGACTCCTTGATCGCCTGGAATTTCGGCTCGTCGGCCAGCTCGGCCAGCATGTCTGGCCTGATGTCGACCCCGTAGGCGAGCGGGTTGTTGTAGATCATGACCGGCAGGTCGCTGGCCGCCGCCACGGCACGGTAGTGCACCAGCGTTTCGTGCCGGTCGGACAGATAGCGCATGCCCGGCAGCACCATCAGTCCGTGCGCACCCCGCTGCTGGGCGTCGGCGGCAAAGCGGCAGGCGTCACGCGTGCTGTTCTCGGCCACGGTGACCAGCACCGGCACCCTGCCGTCGGCCGTTTCCAGGGCGATCTGCAGGACATCGAGTTTTTCTGCAGAACTCAGTGTCGAGTTTTCCCCCAGCGACCCGACCATGACCAGCCCGTCGGCGCCACAACGGATCTGCCAGTCGTACAGTTTCTGCATCGCGGCGGCATCCAGCTCGCCGTCCGCGGTGAATTGGGTCGTGACGGCGGGAAACACGCCGGACCAGTGGATCGCTTTTTGCATGGGTTTCTCCTGTAGAGGGGCTGGCGGGGTCAGGGGGCGCCGCGGCCAGAGTCGGGCGCTCCATAAATTGTATACAATATTCAAAAATAATCAGCCGGATTGTCATCGCATGGGGGCGCTCAGGCGCAGGGCCGCTTTTTCCGGGGCAGAATGGCAAGAAATCCATCAGTTTTCGCGCGAAATCCCGTGCGGCAGAGGTCGTCGGCTACGGGAAAAAAAGCCGGTTGCACTGTTTGACAGTATTTTGTATACAAATACGAAGACATACCCGACAAGGATGCGACGCATGGACCGGATGGTTTTCGAATGTATCGACGGGCATACCTGCGGCAACCCGGTCCGTCTGGTGACCGATGGTGCACCCGTGCTGAACGGTGACACCCAGGCCGCGCGGCGCGAGGACTTCCTGGCCCGTTTCGACCGGATTCGCACCGGGCTGATGTTCGAGCCGCGCGGGCACGGGCAGATGTCGGGTGCTTTCCTGTATCCGTCGACGCGGGATGACTGCGATATCGCCGTGCTGTTTATCGAAACCAGTGGCTGCCTGCCGATGTGCGGCCATGGCACCATCGGTGTGGTGACGATGGCGATCGAACACGATCTGGTGACGCCGCGCACGGCGGGCGAGCTGATGCTGGATACGCCGGCCGGTCCGGTGCGGGCACGCTATACCCGGAGCGGGGACAAGGTGACCTCGGTCCGCATCACCAATGTGCCGTCCTTCCTGTTCCGGCGCGACGTGCCCGTCGAGCATCCGGCACTGGGCCCGCTGACGGTGGATATCGCCTATGGCGGCAATTTCTATCCAATTGTCGACAGCCAGCCCAATTTCCGCGACATGGCCGACTACTCGCCGGCGCAGCTGATCGAATACGGTCGCACGCTGCGCGAGCTGATCGATCGCGATCATCCGGACATCGTCCATCCGCTGCATCCGACCATCCGCGGCGTGCGCCACGTGCTGTGGACCGGTGCGCCGCGCATGGCAGGATCGGATGCACGCAATGCCGTGCTGTACGGCGCTTCGGCCATCGACCGCTCACCATGCGGGACCGGTACCTCGGCCCGGCTGGCGCAGCGGGTTGCCCGAGGCTGGCAGGACCCGGCGCGGCCGTTCGTGCATGAAAGCATCATTGGCAGCCAGTTTGTTGCCCGGGTCGAGCAACTGACCGAAGTGGGGCCGCACGCGGCCATCGTGCCGAGCATCGAGGGCTGGGCCAGGGTCACCGGCTACAACCGCATCGTGCTCGATCCGGCGGACGATCCGTACGCCTTTGGCTTCGAGCTTGCCTGATGAACGCGCCGACCGGGACTCGCGGGCAGGTCATCATCGTCGGCGCCGGCATTGTCGGTATCGGCGCCGCGCATGCGCTGCTGGATGACGGCTGGCAGGTGACGCTGCTCGAACGTCACCTGCCGGCGCGCGGGGCGTCATATGGCAATGCTGGCGCCTTTGCCGTCAGCGACATCATTCCCCTGTCGTCGCCGGGCATCATCCGCCAGGTGCCGGGCTGGCTGCTGGATCCGTGCGGGCCGCTGGCTGTGCGCTGGCGCCATCTGCCGACACTGGCGCCGTGGCTGTGGCGGTTTGTCCGGGCCGGCCACCCGGCCCGGGTCCGTACCCTGACCCGGGCCATGGCCGCGCTGCTGGGCCGGGTCGATGCCGACTATGCGCCGCTGATTGCGGCAGCCGGACTGACGCCGATGTGGCGACGGCGGGGTTCGCTGACCCTGTATCCGTCGCTGCGGGCGCGGGATGCCGACGCGGTCGCCTGGCGCAGCCGGCGCAGTTTCGGCATCCGCTGCATCGAAGTGGCCGACAAGGAACTGGCACAGCTTGAGCCCGGGCTGTCCGCGCCCTGGCATCAGGCAGTCAGGGTACCGGCCTGGTCTCATGTCGACGACCCGTACCGTTTTGCTACCGGCCTGCATGCGGCGGCGCTGGCGCGCGGAGCCCGCTCCGTGCAGGCAACGGTCGACCGGGTCGATCACGAACACGGGCGGGTGCGGGGTGTGGTGCTGGACGATGGCCAGCGGATCGCTGCTGATGCGGTGGTCATTGCCGCCGGCATCGACAGCGACCGCTTTACCCGCCAGCTGGGCCTGCGGGTGCCGCTGGAGAGCGAACGCGGCTATCACGTCACGCTGCCGCAGGCCGGCATCGAGCTGAACCATTTTCTGCAGCCGGCCGGCGAGGGCTTTGTCATCCTGCCGATGGGAGACGGTGCGATCCGGCTGGCCGGTACGGTCGAACTGGCCAGCCGTGACGCGCCGGAGAACTGGGCGCGCGCCCGGGTGCTGATCGACAAGGCGCGCCGCATCCTGCCGCCGTTCTCGACCGCTGACATGAGCCAGTGGATGGGCAACCGGCCGTCGCTGCCGGATACGCTGCCGATTATCAGTGCCGCACCCGGCGTGGACCGGTTGCTGTTCGCGACCGGACATGGTCATCTGGGCCTGACGCTGGCGGCGACCACCGGTCGTCTGCTGGCCGACCTGCTGGCCGGGCGCGACAGCGGCATCGACCTGGCGCCCTATGCGGCCACGCGGTTCTGAATCGGCGCTGGCGCCGCGCATTTCTTGACGCAAGCCGTTCTGATATCCCGCCGGGGGCCCGACCGGCAGGGAAACAACGATAACGGGTCGAGTCACCATCACAAGGAGAAGCACGCATGAGATCGCATCGAGTACTGCCCCGACGGCTGGCGCTGTGTACCCTGCTGGCCCTGTGTGCGGGTCATGCCGCGGCCGACCAGATCGTCAGGATCGGGTTTGCGTCGCCGCTGTCCGGCCCGCAGGCACACTATGGCAAGGACAATGAAAACGCCAGCAAGATGGCGATAGACGACCTGAACGGCAAGGGTCTGGTCATCGGCGGCCAGAAGATATCGTTCCAGCTGGTCACCGAGGACGACCAGGCCGACCCGCGCATCGGCACCCAGGTGGCGCAGCGCCTGGTCGACGCCGACGTCAAGGCGGTGATCGGTCACTTCAATTCCGGGGTGTCGATTCCGGCCTCGAAGATCTACAGCGATGCCGGCATTCCGCAACTGTCAGTATCGACCGCCGTGCCGTATACCCGTCAGGGACTGAAGACCGCATTCCGGCTGGTCGGCAGCGATGGACAGGTCGGTTCGGCGCTCGGTCACTTTGCCGTCAAGGAACTGAAAGCGAAAAGCATCGTCGCCATCGATGACCGCACCGCCTATGGTCAGGGCATCGCCGATGAATTCATCAAGGCGGTGCAGGCCAATGGCGGCAAGGTGGCGCGGCGTGAATACACCAACGACAAGGCGGCCGATTTCGCCGCGATCCTGACCGCCATCAAGCCGCTGAAACCGGACGTCATTTTCTATGGCGGCGCCGATGCGCAGGCTGCCCCGATGGTCAGGCAGATGAAGCGGCTCGGCATCAATGCGCGGCTGATGGGGGGCGACATGCTGAATACGCCCAAATTCATCGAACTGGCTGGTGCCGACGCCGCAGGTGAATTTTCCGCCGTGCCCGGGAGCACACTGGCATCGCGACCGGCCGGCAAGGTCTTCGAGCAGCGCTACAAGGCGCGTTTCAAACAGGACGTAGTACTGCTCGGCCCGCAATTCTACGATGGCGTGATGCTGGTCGCCGAGGCGATGAAGCAGGCCAACTCGACCGATCCGGCCAGATATCTGCCGGTGCTGGCAAAAATCAGCTACCGCGGCGTGACGGCCGACTTCACCTTTGACAGCCATGGCGACCTGAAGCAGGCGCCGGTGACCATTTCCGAGGTAAAGAACAACAAGTGGGAAACCCGCGCCATCATCCGCTGAGCCGGCAGCAGGCAGGCACCATGCCCCGATCGTGCATGGTGCCTGTTCAGTAATGGATATCGCGTCGTGCTCCGCAAGCCAGGCATCGCCAGCGCAGGCCATGCCTCCCATGGCACAGCACGCAGGGACCGCTGCAGTCGGGACAGCGCTCGCCCCGTCCGTGGCGCCAGCCGTGCAGCCGCCACACGCCGCGCCCGAACAGCACCACGGCCGCCAGCGCCAGGCAGGCAGCCAGGAAGCGCAGCACCACGGCCTTGAGCAGATCGTAGGCGGGAAGCAGGGCGGGGTGGTGCGTGACCGGCATCAGATCGAGATGAACCAGCCATTCGCACAATCCGGCCAGCCCGGCGAGCAGGACGACCGGACTGAGCAGATTTGAAACCAGCCGAAACGTGGAGAAGGGCATGCCTGATTATGGCATTGATTGCCCATGCCATGACAATGACGTTAAATGTGTCAGTCACATCAAGTGAATAAGGTCGGCGTCTTGACCTTTCAATCAAAAAACCCCTATATGCTTATGAGTGCCAAGACACATCACTGCCCGCTGGCGGGCAGACTACAAAGGAGACCGGCATGGAAAGCAGAAAGAGCTGGATCATCGCTGGCGCAGTCATCATCGTTGCCCTGATCTGCGTCTTTGTCTGGCGGTCCGGCGGACACTATCCGCAGGAAGGCCCGCTGGCGCGTCCGGATGTCGTGTTCCGGGACCCGGAATCCGGCAGCGTGCGCCAAGTAGAAGCTTACCTGAAGCAGAAATATCCTACCGCCGGCGAATACCGTGGCGGCAGCTGGTCCAGCATTGTCCAGCGCAGCGATGGGACCTACATGGTTGAGCACAAGTACCGGGTGTGGAATTCGGCCGGCAAAATGCTCGATTACGACCAGACTTTTATTCTGGATGCCGAGGGTAATATCCTGTCTGTACTCGATCACCACTAAAAGAATAATGGAAAAATTGCAGATTTTTCCGTAATTCGAGGGTATTTTCGTACGTCAATTTAAGCTTTATGCCATCGATATGGCGGGATTCAAATGGCTAGACTGCGAACTGGTCACTACCGACCAGCGAGCAGGAGATCCTCATGCAATCCCTTCCTCATACTGTTCACACACAGTCCCGGCGTCATTGGTCCCGGCGTTGCATCGCCGCCTTGTTCCGCGTCAGCGGTGCCATGGCCGTTGGTGCGGTGCCGATCGCGGAAGCCAGCAATGACTACCGCCAGCGCACTGCCGACAATCAGCGGCAGCAGCTTGCCGCTGCCGGTATTCCCGCCGGCATGATCGATGACGCCCTGTCCGGCCTGGCGCAGCCCGCCGGGCAACGCCCGGTGACCGATGCCGGCAATGGCCGGCCATCGTCATCACTGCCTTCCTATCCCCGCCTGTCCAGCGGCATACCGATCTCCAGCACGAAGAAGGGACCGTCGATACAGGGAGAGCGCCGCGCGACCGGTGTGTCCCGGCTGTCCAGCGGCATACCGATCTCCAGCACGAAAAAGGGGCCACCGATCCGGCGCGTGAAGTCGGCGTTGTCGACTGGCAATTATCTGGACAAATCACTGCGACCGACCCGGATGCTCGGCAAGCACTTCGGACGCGTAGCGGACAATGTGGCCGAAGATGGCTCCGGCTTCGGCATCAATCTGGTCAGCCGCGGCCAGCCGGGCACGCGCATCGGCGATGCCAGCTATGGCATGGTGGTCATGCAGCAGCGTTTCACCCTTGGTGACGACGCGCAGTTGACCACGCGTTATGGCATTGCCCGGCTGCAGGCGGGCAGCAGTAATGGCGTCAGCCAGTTCGCCGGCCTGCGTCACGTGCAGACCCTGGATGCCGGGCTGAAGCTGGAAAGCGAATTCCACTACGCGCGGCACCAGTCCGGCCAGCAATACGAACCGGGCAGCGAGCCTCGCCGCGATCAGCTGGCCGGTCAGATTGCCGTGGCGCTGCCTTACGCGGTGGGCACCGGCATGAAGGTCGAGCCGTTGTTCGGGCTGGCGCTGCGTCATGATCGGGAGATGGCACTGAATGCGCGTGCCGGTTCCGGCGATCTGCTGCGACTGTCAGCGCAGAGCGACAAGGCGCTGGATGGCGTGCTGGGGGTTCGCCTTGCCTTCCGTGGCGCCGAGGCCCGCGAGGGACGGGGGTGGCGGATCGATGCCGAAGCGCTGGCGCGGCCGCAGCTGTACCGGCAGGACAGCGGGCGCAGCGCCCACTGGGCCGACGACGTCGACACCCGCGTGGCCTTGCCGGGAAATCCGCGCAGCCGTTTCGGCTACGACGGGCGCCTCAGCATCAGTCATCGCAGCAAGGACCGGAGCCTGCTCAGTGTCAGCGCCTATGCCAGCCACAGTGACGGCATGAATGACCGGGGAATCATGACGACGTATCAGTCGTCATTCTAGTCGCCGGATAAGGCAAAAGACGTGACAGCGGCCCGGTTAACCCGGGCCGCTGGCTGCTTCCTTATTCCCTGTTCCCTTAACGGGATCAAGATTTCCTTGACGGGATCAAGCAGGTTCGGCTGCCTCGTTTTCGATCAGTGCCAGAGCGGCGAACGGATCGTAGGCCTTCCATTGCTGGGCCGGGGAGCCATTGAAGGTATATCCCCAGATCGGCTGGCCGTCGGTAGCCACCCGGCTCTTCACGTCAATGACCAGCGACGTATTGGCCAGGGAAGTGATATAGCCACCCTTTATCAGGAAGCTCCATTGCTGGGTCGGGGTCGGGGTGCCGTTGTACGGCGACAGCACCAGCGGCACCTGGTTGCCGGCCTGGCCATTGGCAAAGTCGATGGCCAGTGTGTTGCCACTGGCGGTCAGCAGGATAACGTTCTTGGCCAGATCGACATCCCAGATGGCATTGCGGCCGCCGCTGATCTTGCTGAGTACCAGCGGGGAGCCACTAATCTGGTCAGGCACACCGATGGCGAAGCTGGTATTGAGTTGCCACTGAATGATTTTCTGCTGAGTCGACATATAAGGCCTCCTTGAAATTATGCCCTCAGAATGGAAGGCACGTATTCGTCATAGGGGGCTTTGCGCCGTGCCGCAATGGATGGCTACCGGCCATTCGACAGCCGGTAGCCATATTTGCAGGGAAACGGGGAGGGTCGCCGGTTCAGCTGTCGAGTCCGGCCTGCACCAGTTCGGCCGCGCGCAACACTGCCCGGGCCTTGTTGCGGGTTTCGGCCCATTCGCTTTCCGGCACCGAGTCGGCGACGATGCCGGCGCCGGCCTGCACGTACAGCGTCTGGTCCTTGATCACCGCGGTGCGGATGGCGATGGCAAGGTCCATGTCGCCATTGAAGCCCAGATAGCCGACCGCGCCGGCATAGATGCCGCGCCGGGTCGGTTCGAACTCGTCGATGATTTCCATCGCCCGCACCTTGGGCGCGCCGGACAGGGTGCCGGCCGGGAAGGTGGCCTTCAGTACGTCCAGATTGCTCATGTCCTCGCGCAGGCGACCCTCGACGCTGGACACGATATGCATCACGTGCGAATAGCGCTCGATCACCATCTGGTCGGTCACCCTGACCGAGCCGATCTCGGTCACGCGGCCGATGTCGTTGCGGCCAAGGTCGATCAGCATCACGTGCTCGGCGATTTCCTTCGGGTCCGCCAGCAGCTCTTCCGCCAGCTGTTCGTCCAGCTCGCGGGTGGCGCCGCGCGGCCGGGTGCCGGCGAGCGGGCGCACGGTCACAGTGCGGTTTTCCTGGCGGACCAGAATCTCCGGCGAACTGCCGACCACGTGAAAATCGTCGAAGTGGTACAGGAACATGTACGGCGACGGGTTCAGGCTGCGCAGCGCGCGGTACAGCGCCAGCGGGCTGTCCGCAAACGGCATGATCATGCGCTGGCTCGGCACCACCTGCATCACGTCGCCATCGACGATATAGCGCTTGATGTCCTCGACGGCCTGCTTGAAGGCCGCCTCGCCCATTTCCGATTGTGCCTCGGTCCGCTGCGACGGCGTCGACAGCGGCAACGGGACCGGTTCGCGCAGCCGGGCGCGCAGCTGCGCGAGCCGGGCCTGCGCTTTCTGCCAGGCATTCGGCACCGCCGGGTCGGCATACACGACCAGGTACAGCTTGCCGGACAGGTTGTCGACTACGGCCAGTTCCTCTGACTGCATCAGCAGGATGTCCGGCGCACCGATCGGGTCCGGCTTGGCCGGGCGTGCGGCCAGTTTTTTCTCGATCAGCTTGATGGTTTCATAGCCGAAGTAACCGACCAGACCGCCGGTAAAGCGGGGCAGGGCCGCTTGCGGCGGGGTGCGGAAGCGTTGCTGGAAAGCTTCGATAAAGCCGAGCGGATCGCCATCCTGGCTCTCGACCACCCGGTCGCCATGTTCGACCTGCACCCGGGTGCCAATCACCCGCAACCGGGTCGAAGACGGCAGGCCGATAAACGAGTAGCGGCCGAAGCGCTCGCCACCGACCACTGATTCCAGCAGGTAGGTGTACGGCGCATTGGCGAGTTTCAGATAGACCGACAGCGGGGTGTCGAGGTCGGCGAACAATTCCAGCGTGACCGGAATGCGGTTGTAACCTTCGGCGGCATAGCGCGCGAAATCGTCTTGCGTCATGAGGGAAGCCCAATCAGGGTAAGGCAGTCAACAGGGAGGGGTGGCGGCCGGAACATCAATTCAGGCTTGCCATCGCCAGCTCGCCGGATTGGGCAGGAATTTCATGTCATGCAAACGGGGTGAGTCGTGATCAGTGCCGATTCTTAACGAATTCGACCGCATCGGCAAGCGTGGCGGCGATGTAGTCTGCCGCGTAGCTGCTGACGTCTTCGTAGCCGTAGCTGACCGAGATCGCCAGGCTGCCGGCATTGCGCGCGCACAGCACGTCATTGATCGAATCGCCGACCATGGCGATTTCCCGCGTCTGGATGCCCAGCGTGTGGGCCACATGGTGCAGCGGCTGTGCGGACGGTTTCTTTTCCGGCAGCGAGTCGCCGCCGACCTGAAGCGCGAACCACGGCGCGAGTTCGAGCCGGGTTGTCAGCTTTTCCGCCAGGGCGATCGACTTGTTGGTGACCAGCGCAATGGCGTAGCCGTTGTCGCGCATCTGCTGCAGCGCATCGAGCACGCCGGGATAGACCCGGGTGTGCACGTCGATATGGTCGCCATACCAGGCGAGGAACACGTTCATCGCCTCGGCGTGCTGTTCGAGCGGCACGCTGCCATCGCGCAGATCGGTCAGCGCCCGGTGGACCAGCGTGGCCACGCCGTCGCCGACGTGGCTGCGGATGCGGTCTTCCGCCAGCGGCGGCAGATGGAAATGGCGGCGAACCTGGTTGGCGGCGGCGGACAGGTCGGGGATCGAATCGACCAGCGTGCCGTCCAGATCAAGAGCAAAAGCGCGGATGGACATGGCTACCCTTCTGGCCCGGCCGGAACCGGGCGGATTGAAACTGTTGCCTGCCATGGTAAGGCAACGGGGGGCGCTTGACGACCCGGCGGCCGCTCAGCCGGCCGGATGCTGCCGGCGCAGCAGCACGAAGATGGCACCGTCGCCGCCGCCCTCGGGCGGCGCCGGACAGTAGGCGAGCACATCGGGATGGCGTCCCAGCGTGGCGCGCACCATCGGCCGCAGCACCGGCTGCCCGGCCACCGAGCCGAAACCCTGACCATGGATGACCGCAACCAGACGGGCACCGTCGTGCACCGAGCGGTGCAGGAACAGCAGCAGCCGGGCCTCGGCCGCATCGCGGTCCAGTCCGTGCAGGTCGAGCCGGCCGGCCAGCGGCCAGTGGCGGGCGCGGATTTTCTTCAGCACGTCGCGCGGGACGCCGTCGCGGGTGAAATCGGCCTGGGCGCGGTCCTCGTCAAACCAGCTGGCGAAATGATCCGCCTCCGGCGGACGGACCATGCCGGTCTGGCGCGGCTGCGGATGCGGCGAGGGCGGCACGCGTGCCGGGTGGACGCGGTTGTCCGGCGCGAGCGGCTGCACATCGCGCATCAACCACGAAAACGACGGGGACGGCGGCGGCAACGGCAAAGCCGGCACGGGTCGGGAGATGACCAGCGCCGGCTTCAGGGCCTTGAGCTGCGCCTTGAGCGGCTTGCGGCTCATGCGGCGTTCATGCTGCAGCGATCCTTACTTGTCGAGGTAACGCTCGGCATCGAGTGCGGCCTGGCAGCCCGACGCTGCACTGGTGACCGCCTGGCGGTAGATGTGATCCTGCACATCGCCGGCGGCGAACACGCCCGGCACGCTGGTCGCCGTGGCATTGCCATCGCGACCGCCGCGGGTGATCAGATAGCCGGTGGCGTCCATTTCCAGCTGACCCTTGAAAATCTCGGTGTTCGGTTTGTGGCCGATGGCGATAAAGACGCCGGCAACCGCGATGTCCGTGGTCGAGCCGTCCGTGGTCGACTTGACGCGCATGCCGGTGACGCCACTGTCGTCGCCGAGCACTTCGTCCAGCACGCTGTCGAGTTGCAGCGTGATCTTGCCTTCCCTGACGCGCTCTTCCAGCTTGCCGAGCAGGATCTTCTCGGCGCGGAATTCGTTGCGGCGGTGCACCAGCGTGACATGCGCCGCGATATTGGACAGGTACAGCGCTTCTTCGACGGCGGTATTGCCGCCGCCGATCACGGCAACGCGCTGCTTCTTGAAGAAGAAGCCGTCGCAGGTCGCGCAGCCGGACACGCCCCGACCCATGAAACTGGACTCGCTTTCGAGGCCGAGATACTGGGCCGAAGCGCCGGTGGCGATGATCAGCGCATCACACGTGTATTCGCCGGCATCGCCGACCAGGCGCAGCGGGCTGGCCGGGTCCTGCATGCGGGCGGAGAAGTCGACGGTATGGATCTGGTCGAACAGGATTTCGGTGTTGAAGCGCTCGGCGTGCTGCTGGAAGCGCTGCATCAGTTCCGGACCCTGCACGCCATTGGCGTCGGCCGGCCAGTTGTCGACATCGGTCGTGGTCATCAGCTGGCCGCCCTGGGCCATGCCGGTAATCATGACCGGGGCCAGGTTGGCGCGGGCGGCATAGACGGCGGCGGTGTAGCCGGCGGGGCCGGAACCCAGAATCAACAGAGGGCTGTGGCGGGATGTGCTCATGTCGGTCTTCCGTGCTAGGGGGAACAGGGTATTTTATCAGGTTTGCCGCAGGCGGCGCGCCGGGCGCCGCGGCGGAGGATTGCCGCGAAGGCTATCACCGGGTCCGGGGCGGGGCGAATTGATATTCCTGCAAACCCCGATAGCAAGCCGCTATGAGGGTCCGTCAGGCGCTTTCCGGTGGCGTTGCCGGCGGACTGGTCTTACCATGAGAGTCGGATGTCATGGGCCATGCCGGCCACGGCATTCAACTCTGTCTGTCGCCGGTCGATAAGACGGAGAGGCTTATACAGCCGGAAAGGAGTATCACCGTGGACAATGTTCAATCGACAAGCAGTGCCAACGTACTGGACCAGTCGGCTGTTTTCGCGATCAAGAAGCAACGCGACATCACCAAGGACACCATCAATACGCTGGTCGAGTCTACCGTGCAGCAAAGCCGTTCGGTCAATCCGGCCCATCTGGGTCAGAATATCGACGTGCGCGCCTGACCGGAAGTGAACGCCGGAACGGGCGGCCGCAAGGTCCGCCCGTTCTTTTTTGTGCCGGCTACTGCAGATCGGATTCGGGCTGCACCTCGGCAGCCGGCCCGGTGTGCACCGGACAGTAGCCATTGACTTCTTCCTTCGGCCGGGTGAAGTAGACGGCCACCGCGGCACACAGGGCGGCGAACGCCCAGACAATGAAGAAACTGATCGAATACCCGGCCAGCGGCGAATGGAACAGCGGTTCGCCATGGCGGTGCATTTCCATCGGATCGAAGGCGGTATAGAACGCCACGGTGGCCAGAAACGCCACGCAGAAGGAGGTCCACAGCACGATCGCTGTCCTGCTTGTCGTCATGTTCAGACTCCTGACTGTTTGCATTGACGGAGGGTGGCAGCCGGTCGCCGGCTGACCGATCCCGCTGATTTGTTTGCGGTTTTTCGAGGGTAGCCGGTGATCGGCATGACATCAAGGCGGGTCATGCCGCCGCTGCCATCGCCGGCCGCGATGGCGGCATCGTCAGCCGGCAGTGGTCGCGGCAGCCGCCACGCCGGGATAATGTCAAAACCATAGACCATCCTGGGCGAGAACATGCAACAGAATGTCCATGCCGTCGCCCGCCGTCGGCCGTCAGTCGCGGTATTGTGCTGGCCGTGCTGGCCGCCGCCGGCTTTTCCGCCAAAGCCATTTTCATCAAGCTTGCCTACCAGTACCAGGTCGATCCGCTGACCCTGCTGACCCTGCGCATGCTGTTTGCGCTGCCGTTTTTCCTGCTGATGGTGCTGACCCCGGGTGCGCTGCGCGCCGCCCGCAGCTATTCGCTCCGTACCTGGCTGGCGCTGGTTCTGCTCGGCGGCTGTGGCTACTACCTGTCCAGCCTGTTCGACTTTCTCGGACTGCAATACATCTCGTCGGCGCTGGAGCGGCTGGTGCTGTACCTGTACCCGACCTTCGTGCTGCTGCTGGCGGTGCTCTGTTTCGGTCGCAGGATCGGCCGGCGCGAATGGCTGGCGCTGGCGCTGTGCTACGGCGGCATCGGCCTGGCGGTGGCTCATGACCTGCGCCATGCGTTCAGTGGTGACGCGATCTGGCTCGGCGTGGCCTGGGTGCTGGCCAGTGCGGTCAGCTATGCCGTCTACCTGACCGGCGCCGGTGAACTGGTCAAGCGCATCGGCTCGGTGCGGATGGCGGCCTGGGGCTGTCTGTTCTCCACCGCCGGCATCGTGATCCACTTTCTGGTCACCCGCGACCCGCAGGCCTTGCTGCAGCCGTGGCCGGTCTATGGCTATGGCCTGGCCATGGCCGTCATCAGTACTGTGCTGCCGGTGGTATGGATGAATATTGCCATGACCCATATCGGCGCCAGCCGCATGGCCATGGTGTCGACCCTCGGGCCGGCCATCACCCTGGTGCTGGGCTGGCTGGTGCTCGGCGACGCGATGTCCGGCTGGCAGATCGCGGGGGCCTTGCTGGTGGTCGGCGGCGTGATCATGGTCAACCAGCGCAAATAGCCTGTCAGCGCGCGGTCGTATCGCTGTGCGACAATCGCGCGATCTGTCTTCCTTCCGTATCTGAAACCGATGAGTACTCCTGCACAAGCCGGCGTCAGCCCCGCTGACCGCCATGCCGCTGCCAAGCGCTCGACCCTGGTCAGCGTGGTGGTCAATGTCGTGCTGTCGACGCTGCAGATCGTGCTGGGCTTCTTCGCCCATTCCCAGTCGCTGATCGCTGACGGCTTTCACTCGCTGTCCGATCTGCTGGCCGATTTTGTCGTGCTGGCGGCAAACCGCGTCAGCCATGAGGCGGCCGATGCCAACCACCCGTACGGCCACGCCCGTTTCGAGACGGCTGCCTCAATGCTGCTCGGTCTGCTGCTGCTGATCGTCGGCATCGGCATGCTGTGGTCTGCCGGCATGAAAATGACCAATCCCGAGCTGATTCCGACCGTCCACCCGGTCGCGCTGTGGGTCGCACTGCTGACGCTGCTGTGCAAGGAAGGGCTGTTTCGCTACATGCTGCGCGTGGCCGAGTCGGTCAAGTCGAGCATGCTGGTGGCCAATGCCTGGCATGCCCGCTCGGACGCGGCCAGCTCGCTGGTGGTGGCGGTCGGCATTGGCGGCAACCTGATGGGCTACCGTTTCCTCGATCCGCTGGCGGCGGCGCTGGTCGGCTTCATGATCGGCCGTTCCGGCTGGAAGTTCGCCTGGTCGGCGCTGTCCGACCTGATGGACCGTGGCCTGTCAGACCATGAAGTGGACGAGATCCGGCAGACGCTGGCGGCCACGCCGGGGGTGCGCAATGTGCATGATCTGCGGACCCGGCACATGGGCGACTACGCGCTGGTCGATGCCCACTTGCTGGTTGATGGTCGTATCAGCGTATCCGAAGGGCACTATATCGCCGCGACGGCACGGCGCCGCGTGCTGCAGCATCACCGCGCGCTGGATGTGCTGGTGCATATCGATCCCGAGGATGACGAAGGCGAGCGCAATGCTTACGACCTGCCTTTCCGCGAGGCCGTGATGCAGCGACTGCGCGACAGCCTGGGTGACAGCGAGGCCGGCGGTTTCGAGATCCAGCTGCATTATCTGGGAGGCTGGCTGGATCTGGATATTGTGCTCGACGATCGCCTGACCGCGCCGGACCCGGCTGCCTGCGAGCAATTGCTGGCCCGGCTGAAGGCCGCGCTGGGCGAGCTGGCGCAGATCCGCGACATCCGCATCCTGCGACCGGCCTGCGCGATGCACCATGAGCGGGCCGATGACTGAGTGAGGCTAAGCATTTAAATAAACGCGATTTACCGGCCGTCCGTCCGGTAAAAAGCACTTGCCCCGGGGGGAGGGGCCGGGTACATTCCCCGGCCCGTATCCTGCCGGGGTTTTCCCGGCAGTTGCGCGGTTTTTAGCACCGTATCCGTAAACTCGTTTTGGCGGGATTCGGCTGGTCTTACTCTTGCATCCCAAGGAGTGGGAAGAATGTCTGATCTGGCTCAGGCCCAACTGCTGGGCGCGTCCTGCGCGCAATTGCCCATCCATACTTATTTTGATCCGGCATTCCATGAACTGGAGCAACAGCTGCTGTTCCGCGATGCGCCGGTCTACTATGGCCACGAGCTGATGGTGCCGAATGTCGGCGACTATCACACGCTGGAATGGATGGGGCACGGCAGAATGCTCAAGCGCAATGCCGATGGTGTCCGCCTGCTGTCCAATGTCTGCCGCCACCGTCAGGCGCTGATGCTGAAGGGGCGCGGCAATACCGACCACATCACCTGCAATATCCACGGCTGGACCTACGACAACCAGGGCCGGTTGCTCGGGGCGCCGCACTTTGCCGAAACGCCCTGTCTGAAGCTGGAGCAGGTCGAGCTGACCTGCTGGAACGGCCTGCTGTTCGATGGCCGCCGCGATGTCGCCCGCGATCTGGCGACACTCGGTGTTGCCCGTCATCTGTCGTTCGACCAGTACGGCTTCCACAGCGCCCATGTGACCGAATACGACTTCAACTGGAAAACCTTCATTGAAGTGTATTCGGAGGACTACCACGTCGATCCGTTCCACCCGGGGCTTGGCAATTTTGTCGATTGCGCCGACCTGAAGTGGGAGTGGGGCGAGCAGTATCACGTGCAGACGGTCGGGGTGAAGAACCGGCTGGCGCGTGCCGGCAGCCAGGTCTATGACGACTGGCATCAGCAGGTACGGCAGCGCCATGCCGACCGCCAGCCCGATTTCGGCGCCATCTGGCTGACCTACTATCCGAACATCATGGTCGAGTGGTATCCGCACGTGCTGGTAGTCAGCGTGGCCATTCCGCGCGGCGTCGACAAGACCACGGTCATTACCGAGTTCTACTACCCGGAAGACATCCTCTGGTTCGAGCCGGACTTTATCGAAGCCGAGCAGAAGGCCTACTTCGAAACCGCGGTCGAGGATGACGAAATCTGCTACCGGATGCACGAAGGCCGTCGCGCGCTGTGGCTGCGCGGCGACAGTGAGGTCGGTCCGTACCAGTCGCCGACCGAGGACGGCATGCAGCATTTCCACGAGTTCTACCGGCGGCAGATGGGGCAGGCCCTTGCCGGCTGACACGGCCTGTTCGCGGAGCGGCTGGCTGGCCCGGGCATTGCTGCTGCTCTGCCTGCTGCCGTCGGCCGCCGGCGCGGGCGTGGTCCGCGACCGTGAGCTCGGTTTCAGCATCGACCTGCCGCCGCGCTGGAAACTGACCTACCGCGAGCTGTCGGCCCCGGACCGTTCGCGGGCCTGGATTCCGTCGCGGCGCACCGACGCCGACCGCGGCCGGGCGCGCATCGAGGTCGAGCGCCGTCGCCATCCCGGGGCACGCAAGCTGGAGCGCGAGATCCGCCGCCGCGGCAAGGAACTGACCGCACCGCTCCGCATCCGGACCTATCCGCGCCCCAACCATACCGAACTGACGCTGGTTGAATACCGCGACGGCAGCTACGATCGCAGCGGTGCGTGGCTGGTCAACCGCTATCTGCTGGCCTACCTGCCGGTGGATGGCAAGACGCTGCTGGTTGCCCGCTGCCAGGCGGCGGAAACCGATTTCGCCCTCTATCGCGCCCAGCTGGAAAAAAGCTGTCTGAGCCTGTCGGCGCTGCCGCGCTGAGCGCGTCTGCGATACAATCCGTCCCTTCGTGCGCCGCGAGACCGAGCGGTGGCACACCGGGAACCCCAGTGGTTCCGCCAACTTCGACTGTTCTTCGAAGGGACATATCATGACCGCATCCGTCGATGCCGGCCGGGCACTCGTCGTGCTTTCCGGCGGCCAGGACTCGACCACCTGCCTGTACTGGGCGCTTGCCCGTTTTTCCCATGTGGAAGCCGTCACGTTCGACTATGGCCAGCGCCATCGGGTCGAACTGGCGTCTGCCCGCACCATCGCCACGCTGGCCGGCGTGCGCCAGACCGTGCTGCCGATCGACACCTTCAGCGCGCTCGGCGGCAATGCGCTGACCGACGACATCGCGCCCGAGGCAGCTGCCGGCGACGCGCTGCCGAATACCTTTGTGCCCGGTCGCAACCTGATTTTCCTGACCTTCGCCGCCGCCTATGCCTACCAGCATCAACTGGGCCATATCGTGACCGGTGTCGCACAGACCGACTATTCCGGCTACCCCGACTGCCGCGAGAACACGCTCAAGGCACTGGAACTGGCGATCAACCTGGGCATGGACGCCCGGCTGCAGCTGCACGCGCCGCTGATGTTCCTCAGCAAGGCCGATACCGTGCGCCTGGCACAGTCGGTCGGCGCGTTCGATGCGCTGGCCCACAGCCATACCTGCTATGAAGGCCAGGTGCCGCCATGCGGCCAGTGTGCTGCCTGCCAGTTGCGCGCCCGCGGCTTTGCCGAAGCCGGCGTCGCCGACCCGCTGCTCGTCCGGACGGGAGGCTGACATGCGTATCGTGCATTGTGCTGCGGCCGGCTTCGAGTCCGCGCGCCGGCTGGCGTCGGACGAGGCGCATGGTCACAGCTTCACGGTCAGTGCCCACGCCGCAACCGGGCTGGCTTCCCTGCGCGCCCGGTTGCATGAGGTGACGCAGGCGCTCGATTACCGCGACCTGAACCAGGTGCTGCCGTCGCCGGACGATGCGGCGCTGGCCGACTGGATCGCCGCGCGCCTGCCGATGGCGGCCGATCTGGTTCTGCGCAGCGCGCCCGACCGGGGTGTCGAGCGCGATGCTGACGGGACGCGGCGGGTCTGGCTGAAAAGCGGCTTCGAGGCGGCCCACCAGCTGCCGCACGTGCCGGCCGGCCACCAGTGCGGTCGCCTGCACGGCCACGGCTTCGGCGTGCGGCTGCTGGCCGATGCCGACCGACAGGACATCGCCGCGCTGCAGGCGGCCTGGGCGCCGCTGCATGCGCAGCTCAACCATGCATACCTGAATGCCTTGCCCGGACTGGACAACCCGACCAGCGAGAACCTCGCCGCCTGGCTGTGGCAGCGACTGGGCGCGGTCGTGCCCGGCCTGCGTGCCGTCGACGTCTTCGAGACCGCCACTGCCGGCAGCCGCTACGATGGCCACCGTTTCCGGATCTGGAAGGAAATGCGCTTCGAGGCGGCGGTGCCGTTCGACGGTCACGGCCGCTATACCGGTCACAGCTATCTGGTACGGCTGCATCTGGCCGGCCAGGTCGACGCCCGGGGCTGGGTGCGCGACTTTGGCGAGGTCAAGGCGCGCTTCAAACCGTGCTATGCCCGGCTCGACCACCATCCGCTCGACCAGCTGCCGGGCATCGGCGCCACCGACTGCGCCGGCATTGCCGGCTGGATTGCCGCGCAATTCGCCGCCGGGGTGCCGGAGCTGTGCCGGGTCGACGTGCTGGAAAACGACCACGATGGCGCCGAGTGCCGGCTGGCCGGGGAGGGGGCATGAACTACACGGTCAAGGAAGTGTTCTACACCCTGCAGGGTGAAGGCGCGCAGGCCGGCCGAGCGGCAGTGTTCTGCCGTTTCTCCGGCTGCAATCTGTGGAGCGGGCGCGAGGTGGATCGTGATCGCGCCATCTGCCGTTTCTGCGATACCGACTTTGTCGGCACCGGTCCGGACGGCGGCAAGTTCGCCGATGCCGGGGCGCTGGCCGCACATATCCGTGCCGGCTGGCGCGGGCAGGGCGGCACACCGTATGTGGTATTCACCGGCGGCGAGCCACTGCTGCAACTGGACGCTGCCCTGATCACGGCACTGCACCGGCTCGGCTTCGAAATCGGCGTCGAAACCAACGGCACGCTGCCGGCCCCCGACGGCATCGACTGGCTGTGCGTCAGCCCGAAGGCCGACACCGACTGGGTACAGCGCCGTGGCGACGAGATCAAGCTGGTCTACCCGCAACCGGCCCTGCTGCCGGACACGGTCGCCACCGACGGCTTTACCCACGCGTGGCTGCAGCCGATGGACGGCCCGGCACGCACGGAACACACCCGGGCGGCGATTGCCGCCTGCCTGACCGATCCCCGCTGGCGGCTGTCGGTCCAGACCCACAAGATCACCGGCATCCGCTGAAGCGGAGGCCGCTTGCCCATCCAGGAGTTTCCCCGATGAACCTGCACGACAAACTGAATGCCCTGGGCAGCCAGCGCACCGACTACCGCTACGACCAGCCGGACGCCGCGCTGCTGGAGCGCTTCCCGAACCCGTATGCCGAAGCGACGATCAACCCGCACGGCGTGACCGGCAGCCTGAACATCACCTGCCCGGAATTCACCAGCCTGTGCCCGGTCACCGGCCAGCCGGACTTCGCCACCCTTGTCATCGACATGATCCCGGGCGCGTGGTGCGTCGAATCGAAGTCGCTGAAGCTGTATCTCGGTTCCTTCCGCATGCATGGCGAGTTCCACGAAGCCTGCGTCTGCCGCATCTGCAACGATCTGGTCACCCTGCTGCAGCCGAAGTGGATCCGGGTCGAAGGCCGCTTCACGCCGCGGGGCGGCATCCCGCTGTGGCCGACCGCCGAGTGGCGCCAGCCGGGCTGCTGATTTCCGGCCGGCGCGCTGCCGGTTCACGGGCGGGCATGGTATTGTCCGGTCCATGCCCTTGACCCGAATTTCCTCGTCCCTGACCGGCCTGCCGCCGGACTGGGCCACGCGGCTGAAAACCGGCCAGCTTGGCGCGGCCTGGATGCTGGTTGCCGCCTTCTTCTTTGCGCTGATGGCCTCCTGCGTCAAGCTCGGCGCCGTCCATCATGGCGCGGTCGAACTGGTGTTCTGGCGAACGCTGTTCGGCATGGTGTCGCTGGGCGCCGTCGCCGGTGTGCGCCGGCAGTCCCTGCTGACGCCGAACTGGTGGGTCCAGGTCAAGCGCGGGCTGTTCGGCTATGTGTCGCTGGTCTGCTATTTCTCGGCCATGACCGAGCTGTCGATCTCGACCGCGGTCACCCTCAATTATTCGTCGTCGATTTTTCTTGCCCTGCTGTCGGTGCTGATGCTCGGCGAACGGCTGACGCCAAAGCTGCTGCTGTCGCTGGGGCTGGGACTGGTCGGCGTGGCACTGCTGCTGCGGCCGTCGATCGGCGCCGGTCAATGGCAGTCGGGGATGATCGGCCTCGGTTCCGGCCTGATGGCCGCCTTTGCCTATCTGCACGTGCGCGAACTCGGCCAGCTTGGCGAGCCGGACTGGCGCACCGTGTTCTGGTTTACCGGACTGTCCACCGTCTGCGGCGGCGTCTGGCTGCTGCTGAGCGGCGGATTCCGGCTGCCGACGGCCGAATCGGTCTGGCCGCTGCTTGGCATGGGCATCACGGCCACGCTGGCGCAGCTGGCGATGACCCGTGCCTATTCGCAGGGCGACAAGCTGGTCGCCTCCGCGCTCGCCTATTGCACCGTGGCCTTTACCGCGCTGGCCGGCGCCCTGCTGTTCGGTGACCGGCTCGACCTGCCGGCCGTGGCGGCGATCGTGCTGATCGTCGTCAGCGGGCTGATTGCGGCCAGACGCTGAGCGGGTGCTTTATAGGAAGCCCCCCGCTGCGCTACGATAGAAGAAAACCACCCCAGCCGAAGGAGGCACGCATGATCTCGATCCGCCCGCAGGATTTCGGCCTTGATGTCGCGTTGTACAACGAATTCACCCTGGCCGATTTCAAAAGCCTCGAAGCTGCGCTGCTCGACCGTTTCAACAGCCAGGCCAAACCCAATGTCCTGATCGACATGAGTGAAGTGGTCGACTTCACCATCGACATGGCCGTCGAGGAACTGCGCTTCGTCCGCGCGCACGAAAAGCATTTTGGCCGCATCGCCGTGGTGGTCAAGGACAACTGGATCAAGCTGGCGGCGCATATTGCCGGCCTGCTCAGCGGTGACACCGACGTGATGTATTTCGACAGCGCCGAGTCGGCCCGTGAATGGGTCGAGGGCGGGGAACTGCCCGCGGTCTGACGCACAGCCGGCCGCGCATCGCGGCCGGCCCTCCCATTGCAGAAGTCGCCACTGAAGACTGCGACAAGCCTGTCTGAGCAGTAAAATCTCCCCATACATAGGACTCCCCATCGCGTGGAGGCAATCAATACCCTGCTGTTGCTGGGTGGCGGCCTGCTGTTTCTCAGCGTGCTGGCCAGCCTGGTGTCGGCGCGTTTCGGCGTGCCATTGCTGCTGGTGTTCCTGGTGGTCGGCATGCTGGCCGGCGAGGACGGCCCCGGCGGCATCCGCTTCGACAATTACGGCGCAAGTTTCTTTATCGGCAACCTCGCGCTGGCCATCATCCTGCTCAACGGCGGCCTGCAGACCTCGATCAAGTCGTTCCGCACCGGCCTGAAGCCGGCGCTGTCTCTGGCCACCGTCGGCGTACTGGTGTCGGCCGGGCTGGTCGGCGTGTTCGCCATGCTGCTGATGGGCATCGATCTCGCCCATGGCCTGCTGCTGGGTGCCATCATCGGCTCGACCGATGCCGCCGCCGTGTTCGCGCTGCTGCGCTCCGGCGGCATCCGGCTGAACGACCGGGTCGGCTCGACACTGGAGATCGAGTCCGGCGCCAATGACCCGATGGCGGTGCTGCTGGTGCTGATGCTGGTCGGCTGGATGTCCGGCCGGGCCGACGGCGGGCCGCTGACGCTGCTGCTGACCTTTGTCACCCAGTTTGGCGTCGGCGCGCTGGCCGGACTCGGCGGCGGCTGGCTGCTGTCGCGGCTGTTCGCCCGGTTGCGGCTGGCGGACGGCCTGTATGCCCTGCTGCTGGCTGCCGGCGGGATTTCGCTGTTTGCGCTGGCGAACAAGATGGGCGGCAGCGGCTTTCTGGCGATCTACCTGGCCGGTGTGGTCATTGGCAACCGGCCGACACCGGCCTCGCCGATCATGCTGCCGGTCATGGATGGCCTGGCCTGGTTCGCCCAGGCGGTCATGTTCCTGATGCTCGGCCTGCTGGTCACGCCGTCGAAGATGGTGGGCGACCTGCCGCAGGCCTTTGCCGTCGCCGTGTTCCTGATGCTGGTGGCGCGACCGGTGGCGGTCATGCTCTGCCTGCGTCCGTTCCGCTTTCCGCGCCACGAAGTGCTGTTTGTCAGCTGGGTCGGCCTGCGTGGCGCGGTACCGATCGTGATCGCCATTTTTCCGATGATGGCCGGCGTGCCGGCCTCGGCGCCGCTGTTCGGCGTGACCTTTGCCGTGGTGCTGGTGTCGCTGCTGGTGCAGGGCTCGTCGCTCGGCTGGATGGCGCGCAAGCTGGGCGTGGTGGTGCCCGAGCCGGACCCGCTGCCCCAGGCCCGTGCGCCGCTGCTGGCGCTGACGCCGACGGCCGACTGGCTGACACTGAGCGTGCATCCCGACGCGGCAGCCATTGGCGAACCGGTCGGCACGGTGCTGGCCGGGGCCTTGCCCGGCGCTGCAGCGCATTGTCTGGCGCTGTCGCGCCACGGTCAGCTGATCGTGCCGGATGCCAGCACCCGCTTCGCTGCCGGTGACGACGTGCTGGTGCTGGCGCCGGCCGGAGAGGGCGAGGCGCTGTCGCGCGTTTTCCTGCCGCAGCCGGAGCAGGACGGGCCGCTGTGCGAGCGGCGCTTCTTCGGTGACTTCGTACTCGATGGCAGCGCACGGCTCGGCGATGTCGCCGGACTGTATGGTGAAACGCCGCCGGCGGATGAGGCTGATCTGACGCTGGATGCCCTGTTTGCCCGTCGTTATGCCTGCGTGCGGGTCGTTGGCGACCGTATCCGCATCGGCCGGTTGTGTCTGACCATCCGGGCCATGAACGACCGTCATGTCGGCCGCGTCGGCCTGAGGCTGGCGGCAGACCGCCAACTGCACCCGTTGGCGTGACCGCCTTGCATCCTGCGCGCACCGGCTCTAAAGTCCGCGCTCCATCGAAACCGACCCTACCCACTGATTGTCACGATGCTGAAACCGATTGCCCAACGCCTGGCCGAAGAACTCAACGTCCGCCTGGCGCAAGTGTCCGCCACCATCGAGCTGTTCGACGGCGGCGCGACCGTGCCGTTTGTCGCCCGCTACCGCAAGGAAGCCACCGGGGGTCTCGACGACACCCAGCTGCGCCTGCTCGACGAGCGCCTGCGCTATCTGCGCGAGCTGGATGACCGGCGCGACACCATCGTCAAGTCGATCGCCGAACAGGGCAAGCTGAGCCCCGAAGTGGAAAGCGCGCTCTACGCTGCCGGCGACAAGACCACGCTGGAAGACCTGTACCTGCCGTACAAGCCCAAGCGGCGTACCAAGGCACAGATTGCGCGCGAAGCCGGACTGGCGCCGCTGGCGGAGACGCTGCTGGCCGACCCGTCGCAGACGCCGGAAGCCGTGGCGGCCGGCTTCGTCAATGCCGACAACGGCGTGGCCGACATCAAGGCGGCGCTGGACGGGGCGCGGGCGATCCTGATCGAACGCTTTGCCGAAGATGCGCAGTTGCTGGGCGAGCTGCGCGACAAGCTGTGGCGCGAAGGTGAAGTCGTCGCGCGGGTCGTGCCGGGCAAGGAAAGTGCCGGCGCCAAGTTCGCCGACTATTTCGCCCATGAGGAACCGCTGCGCAGCCTGCCGTCGCACCGGGCGCTGGCACTGCTGCGCGGTCGCAATGAAGAATGCCTGACCCTGGCGCTGCGCTATCAGCCGGAAGACACGCCGCTGACCCAGCGCAGCGAATACGAGCAGCGCATCGCTGCCCGTTTCGGCCTGACCGATCAGGGCCGGCCGGCCGACAAGTGGCTGCTCGACAGCGTGCGCCTGTGCTGGCGGGCCAAAATTTTCCTGTCGCTGGAACTGGAGCTGTTCGGTCGGGTGCGCGAGGCGGCGGAAGAAGAGGCGATCCAGGTGTTCGCCCGCAACCTGCACGACCTGCTGCTGGCCGCACCGGCCGGCCCGCGCGCCACACTGGGGCTGGACCCCGGCCTGCGCACCGGGGTCAAGGTGGCGGTGGTCGACGCCACTGGCAAGCTGCTCGACACCGCGACCATCTATCCGCACGAACCGCGCCGCGACTGGGACCGCTCGCTGGCGACGCTGGGTGCACTGTGCGCCCGGCACAAGGTCGACCTGATCGCCATCGGCAACGGTACCGCCAGCCGCGAAACCGACCGGCTGGCGGCAGACCTGATCCGCCTGCACCCGGAACTCGGCATGACCCGGATCGTGGTCAGCGAAGCCGGTGCCTCGGTCTATTCGGCCAGCGAACTGGCGGCGCGGGAGTTTCCCGATCTCGACGTCAGCCTGCGCGGCGCGGTGTCGATCGCCCGCCGGCTGCAGGACCCGCTGGCGGAACTGGTCAAGATCGACCCGAAGTCGATCGGCGTCGGCCAGTACCAGCATGACGTCAACCAGAGCCAGCTGGCTCGTGCGCTGGATGCCGTGGTCGAGGATTGCGTGAATGCGGTCGGTGTCGACGTCAATATGGCGTCGGCAGCGCTGCTGACCCGGGTCTCGGGCCTGAATGCCACCCTGGCGGCGAACATCGTCGCCCATCGCGATGCGCACGGCGCCTTTGACAGCCGTACCGCGCTGAAGGCCGTGCCGCGCCTCGGCGACAAGACCTTCGAGCAGGCGGCCGGCTTCCTGCGGGTGATGGGCGGCGTCAACCCGCTCGATGCTTCGTCGGTCCACCCGGAAGCCTATCCGGTGGTGGAGAAGATCGTGGCCCGCTCCGGTCGCGAGGTGAAATCGATGATCGGCGACAGCGGTTTCCTGAAAACGCTGAAGGCGACCGATTACACCGATGAGCGTTTCGGCCTGCCGACGGTGATGGACATCCTCGGTGAACTCGACAAGCCGGGGCGCGACCCGCGTCCGGAATTCAGAACGGCGGCCTTTGCCGACGGGGTCGAGGATATCCGCGATCTGCAGCCGGGCATGGTGCTGGAAGGTGTGGTCACCAATGTGGCCAACTTCGGTGCCTTTGTCGATATCGGCGTCCACCAGGACGGACTGGTCCATATCTCGGCGCTGTCGAAGAAATACGTCGCCGATCCGCGCACGGTGGTCAAGGCCGGCGATGTGGTCAAGGTCAAGGTGGTCGAAGTCGACGCTCCGCGCAAGCGCATCGCGCTGACCATGCGCCTCGACGATCCGCTGGATGCGCCGCGTGCCGGAGCGGGCAGGGCTGCCGCTGTGGCCACCGGTGGCCAGCAGAAGCGTCGCCGCGACGACAAGCCGGCCGCCGCCGGCAACTCGGCCATGGCCGATGCCTTCGCACGGCTGAAGCGCTGATCGCGGCAGCAGGAAAAAAAGCCCTGGCGGTTTCCCCGCCAGGGCTTTTTTGCGATCGGGCCGGCTGATATCAGCGACCGTGTCCGGTCTTCTGTGTTTTCTGCTTCTTTTGCTCCTTGTGCGTCACTGCCTTGTGCGGCGCCGCTTTCTTGCTGGCGGCACTTTTCCGGTTCACGGCCTTGCCACTGGCCTTGCTGCCAGTCTTGCCCGCGTGCGCGGTCTGCCTGTTGCGCTTGCTGCTGCCGGCCTTGTGGTTTGCCACGGCTTTCCTGTTTGCCGACGCCTTGCTGCCGCGCACCGCCTTCTTGTGCGAATCCGGCCGGGCGCTGGCGTGGACGGCCTGTTTCTTGCCCTTTTCGGCATGGATCTTGCTTTTGCTGGCGGGACGGGCGGCCTTGCGCTTGTCGACCGTGGCGTGCTTGCCGTGCCGGGCCGAGGCGGTTGTTGCCGTGGCGGTTTTCTTCTTGCCGGCGTGCCGGGCGGAAACCGGCTTTGCCTGGGCGTGCTTCGCACTGGCCTTGTGCCGCGATGTCCGGGCGGAAACGGCGCTGTCGCGGCGCTTCTTGTCTGCCCTGGCCGTGTGGCGCGAAGCCTTGGCCGGGCGCTCGGCACGGCTGCCGCGCGAGGTGTTGTCGGCGGCGCGAGCCGGCTTGGCGGCGGTCGCCGGACGGGCCTTGCCGGCCTTGACCGGAGCTGGCATGTAGTCGCCGGGCAGGGGAACGTCTTCGGCGTGGGCCGAACAGAGGGTCAGCGCCGTCAGGCCGCCAATAAGGAACTGTATGAATTTACGCATTTTTTGTCAGGGCCGCAGGCGGTAAAGGGAATGTTTGAGAAATATTTATTCGAAATATTGAGCGATACAGTTAGTGGCAGTTATATTACCACGCATGGAACACCGCCCTGCGCGGGCGCCTGTTCCGCAACAACTACCCTCAAGGGAGAGAATGCATGAAACTATCGAGAAGAAACCTGGTGCTCGGGGCGCTGCTGTCGGCATTCGTGCTGACCGGCTGCGGCAAGAAGGAAGAAGCTGCCAATGTCCAGGCGCCGACTACGCCGGCTGCCGAGGTGAAGGAATATGTGGTTGGCACTGATGCCGCCTATGCTCCTTTTGAATTTGAAAATGACCAGAAGCAGGCCGAAGGTTTCGACATCGACGTGGTCACCGCCATTGCCGACAAGGCGGGCATCAAGGTCAAGTTCATCAATACGCCGTGGGAAGGCATTTTCGCCAGCCTGAATAACGGTGACCGTGATGCGCTGGTTTCCGCCATCACCATTACCGACGAGCGCAAGGCGTCGATGGACTTCTCCGAGCCGTACTTCGAGGCACGCCAGCTGATCGTGGTCGCCAAGGATGCCAAGGTTGCCAAGTTCGGTGACCTGAAGGGCATGAAGGTGGCCGTGCAGACCGGCACTACCGGCGATGAACTGGTGCAGAAGCTGCTCGGCAAGACCAGTGCCGACATCAAGCGCTTCGAAAGCACCCCGCTGGCGCTGAAGGAACTGGAAAGCGGTGGCGTGCAGGCCGTGGTCGCCGACAACGGCGTCGTCATCAACTATCTGAAGAACAACGCCGACAAGGGCCTGATCTCGGTCGAGGACAAGGACAGCTTCCACCCCGAGTATTACGGCGTCGCCGTGAAGAAGGGCAATGCCGAGCTGCTGGGCAAGATCAACGAAGGTCTGAAGGCGATCAAGGCCGACGGCACCTACGACAAGATCTACGCCAAGTGGTTTGGCGAAAACAAGTAAGCGGACCACGCTGAAGACATGCAATACCTGCGGCGCGCGTTTACCGCGCGCCGCCGTTTTTCCGGGAGAGGGGGAATGATGGACTTCCGGTTCGCAATGATTACCGAATACGCGCCGCTGTTTATCAGCGGCCTGAAGATGACGCTGGTCATCACGCTGATTTCCGTGGTGCTGGGTACGCTCATCGGTCTGTTCATGGGCATGGCGCGGCTGGCGGAAGCGCGCCACGGCATGAGCAAATACCTGCTGCGCTTTCTGGTCAAATGGCCTGCTACCGCCTATGTCACGTTCTTCCGCGGTACGCCGCTGTTCGTGCAGATCCTGCTGATTCACTTCGCACTGATGCCGACGCTGGTCCATCCGGTCGACGGACTGATCATCAGCGGTGACCTGGCCCGGGAAATCCGCCAGAACTACGGCGCGTTCTTCTCCGGCCTGCTGGCGCTGACGCTGAATGCCGGCGCCTACATCACCGAAATCTTCCGTGCCGGCATCCAGTCGATCGACCGCGGGCAGATGGAAGCGGCCCGTTCGCTCGGCATGAGCTACGGCAAGGCGATGAAGTTCGTTATCGTGCCGCAGGCGTTCCGGCGCATGCTGCCGCCGCTCGGCAACGAGGCGATCATGCTGCTGAAGGACAGTTCGCTGGTTTCGGCCATCGGTCTGGCCGAGCTGGCATTCGCCGCCCGTACCGTGGCCGGCGTCTACTCGCGCTACTGGGAACCGTACCTGACGATTTCCTTCCTGTACCTCGGCATGACCATGCTGATGGCGTGGGGCGTGTCGTCGCTGGAAAAGAAATACCGCATCGCCGCACGCTGAGGCCCGGAAACCGGTCCGCACGCGCAGACAAAAGAACAGCCCGGCTTGCCGGGCTGTTTCCGTTTTTGCATTCAATAATGTATGTGCTGCCGGCAGGCACCGCTCTCCGGCACGATATTCCCCGCAGCAGCAGGGGGGAATATTAGCCTTTGCCGCCATGGGACAGGCGCCGCGTGGTAGAATCAGGTCCATTTTTCCGGCCAAGCGATTGCCTCGAACACATGACCGATCAACTGTTTGCCAAAGAGACGATTCCCATCAGTCTCGAAGAAGAAATGCGGCGTTCCTACCTCGATTACGCAATGAGCGTGATCGTGGGCCGCGCACTGCCCGACGTGCGGGACGGCCTGAAGCCGGTGCATCGTCGCGTGCTCTTTGCCATGCACGAACTGTCCAACGACTGGAACCGTCCGTACAAGAAATCGGCCCGTGTCGTCGGCGATGTGATCGGTAAGTATCACCCGCACGGCGACAGCGCCGTTTACGACACCATCGTGCGGATGGCTCAGAATTTCTCGCTGCGCTATCCGCTTGTGGATGGTCAGGGCAACTTCGGTTCCATCGACGGCGACAACGCGGCCGCCATGCGTTACACCGAAATCCGCATGTCGCGCATCGCGCACGAAATGCTGGCCGATATCGAGAAGGAAACCGTCGACTTCGGCCCGAACTACGACGGCAGCGAACAGGAACCGCTGGTGCTGCCGGCCCGGGTGCCGAACCTGCTGATCAACGGCAGCTCCGGCATTGCCGTCGGCATGGCCACCAACATTCCGCCGCACAACCTCAACGAGGTTATCGACGGTCTGCTGGTGCTGCTCGGCAACCCGGAGATCACGCTCGACGAGCTGATCGACATCATCCCGGCGCCGGACTTCCCGACCGCCGGCATCATCTACGGCCTGGCCGGCGTGCGCGAAGGCTACCGCACCGGCCGTGGCCGTGTGGTGATCCGCGCCCGCACCCACGTCGAGGACATCGGCAAGGGCAGCGACCGCCAGGCGCTGATCATCGACGAACTGCCGTACCAGGTGAACAAGGCCAACCTGCTGATCAAGATCGGCGAGCTGGTGCGCGAGAAGGCCATCGAAGGCATTTCCGACCTGCGCGACGAGTCGGACAAGTCCGGCATGCGCGTGGTGATCGAGCTCAAGCGCGGCGAAATGCCGGAGATCGTCCTCAACAATCTGTACAAGCAGACCCAGTTGCAGGACAGCTTCGGCATGAACATGGTCGCGCTGGTCGACGGCCAGCCGCGACTGCTGAACCTGAAGCAGATCCTCGACGAGTTCCTGCGCCACCGCCGCGAAGTGGTGACGCGGCGCACGATCTTCGAACTGCGCAAGGCACGCGAGCGGGGCCATATCCTCGAAGGGCTGGCCGTTGCGCTGTCCAATGTCGACGAGATCATCGCCCTGATCAAGGCCGCGCCGACGCCGCCGGTGGCCAAGAGCGAGCTGATGGCGCGCGAATGGCACTCGGCGCTGGTCGAGGACATGCTGTCCCGCGTCGACGTCAGCCAGGCACGCCCGGACGGACTGCTGCCCGAGTACGGGCTGCAGAAGCAGGGCTACCGCCTGTCCGAAGTCCAGGCCCAGGCCATTCTGGAACTGCGCCTGCAGCGCCTGACCGGGCTGGAACAGGACAAGATCGTCAGCGAATACCGCGACGTGATGGACACCATCATGGACCTGCTGGACATCCTGTCGCGTCCGGAACGGGTGAACCAGATCATTGCCGAGGAACTGGCCCAGATCAAGACCCAGTATGGCGACGCCCGCCGCTCGGAAATCGAGCAGTACGGCGGCGACATCAATATCGAAGACCTGATCACGCCGCAGGACATGGTGGTCACGCTGTCGCACGGTGGCTACATGAAGGCGCAGCCGGTCGCCGACTACCAGGCCCAGCGCCGCGGCGGTCGCGGCAAGCTGGCGGCCGGGACCAAGGAAGAAGATTTCATCGACAACCTGTTTGTCGCCAATACCCACGACTACCTGCTCTGTTTCTCGAGCTTTGGTCGCATGTACTGGATCAAGGTCTACGAACTGCCGCAGGGCAGCCGCAACAGCCGCGGCAAGCCGATCGTGAATCTGCTGCCGCTGGCCGATGGCGAGAAACTCAATGCCATCCTGCCGGTCAAGGCCTTCAGCGACAGCGAATACGTGTTCATGGCGACCAGCCGTGGCACGGTCAAGAAGACGCCGCTGTCCGACTTCTCCCGTCCGCGCACCGCCGGCATCATCGCCGTCGACCTGGACGAGGGTGACCACCTGATCGGTGTCGCCGTGACCAGCGGCAGCAGTCAGGTCATGCTGTTCTCCGACGCCGGCAAGGCCGTGCGCTTCGACGAGGGCGACGTGCGCGCAATGGGCCGTACCGCCCGTGGCGTGCGCGGCATGGACCTGGCCGACGGCCAGCAGGTGATCGGCATGCTGGTCAGCAACGACGAAACGCTGCAGGTGCTGACCGCCACCGCCAACGGCTACGGCAAGCGCACGCCGATCGGCGACTACCGCAAGTCGCGGCGCGGCACCCAGGGCGTCATCGCCATCGATACCGGCGAGCGCAATGGCAAGCTGGTCGCCGTGGCGCTGGTCGAGGAGCAGGACGAGCTGATGCTGATGACGACCGGCGGCGTGCTGATCCGCACCCGCGTGTCCGAAGTCCGCGAAACCGGCCGGACCGCCCAGGGTGTGCGCCTGATCAATCTCGACGAGGGTGAACACCTGATCAGCCTGGAAAAGGTGGCCGAGAGCGACGAGGACCTGCCGGTCGACGACGACGCCATCGACGGCGCTGAAGCCGTGGACGGCGAGCCGGCTGCAGGTGAAACCGGCGAAGGCGAGGGCGCCTGATGAGCCCGGCGCTGTTCGAGCAGATGCAGAATTGGTTCGTCAGCATGCCGCATTGCGCGACACTCGGCATGCGGCCGGCCGGCCTCGACGAGGGCCGGCCGACGCTGGCCATCGACTGGCGCGACGAACTGGTCGGCAACCCGGTGACCGGTGTGCTGCACGGCGGCGCCATCACCAGCCTGATCGACACCACCAGTGGTCTGGCGCTGTTTGCCCGGCTCGACCAGCCCGAGGCCATCGCCACGCTGGACCTGCGCATCGACTACCTGCGCCCGGCCACGCCGGGCCAGCCGGTGTTCTGCCGTGCCGAGTGCTACAAGCTTGGCCGGCAGATCGCCTTTACCCGCGCGCTGTGCCACCAGGGCGATCCGGCCGACCCGATTGCCCATGGCGTCGCGACCTTCATGCGCGACTCCAGTCCGGCGGTGCTTGGCGGGGGGACGACATCATGAAATCCTATATGCAACGCTTCCAGGCGCTGCGCGATGCCGGCGATTTCGCCGGCATTATCGACAGCATCCCGTATGCGCGCCTGCTGGGTGTCGAGTTTGCCGAGGAGAGCGACGGTCGCCTGCTGTTCACCCTGCCGTTCCGCCAGGCCAGCATCGGCAACCCGATCCTGCCGGCGCTGCACGGCGGCGTGATTGGCGGCTTCATGGAAAACGCTGCGCTGATCCAGCTGATGTGGGTCCGCGAATCCGGCGAACCGCCGAAGACCATCGATTTTTCGCTCGATTACCTGCGTTCCGGCAAGCCGGACACGCTGCATGCCCGCTGCGAGTTCACCCGTCAGGGCAAGCGTATCGCCAACATGCAGATCACCGCCTGGCAGGACGATGAAAACAAGCCGGTCGCCGTGGCCCGCGCACACTTCCTGCTGAACTAGAATCAACCGGCGCGAAGGACACGCAAACGATGTCCGCACGCTCCCTGCACTGAGTCCCGCGCAGGTCATCGCGGGAGAGAAGAGGACCCATGAGCATCTACAACTTTTCCGCCGGCCCCGCCGTGCTGCCGCAGGACGTGCTGATCGAAGCCGCCCGCGAAATGACCGACTGGCATGGCTCCGGCATGTCGGTGATGGAAATGAGCCATCGCGGGCGCGAGTTCATGTCGATCGCCGCCGATGCCGAAGCCGATCTGCGCGAGCTGCTGGCCATCCCGTCGAACTACAAGGTGCTGTTCCTGCAGGGCGGGGGCCACAGCCAGTTTTCGATGGTGCCGCTGAACCTGCTCGGCGACCGGAAATCGATCGACTTCGTCGTTACCGGCCACTGGGGCAAGCTGGCGCTGAAGGAAGCCCATCGCTTTGCCGAAGTGAACGTCGCTGCCAGCGGCGAGGACAGCCAGTTCACCACCATCCCGCCGCAGTCCGGCTGGAAGCGTGACCCCGGCGCCGCCTATCTGCATTACGTCAGCAATGAAACCATCGGCGGCGTGCAGTTCCCGTATATCCCCGAATCCGACGTGCCGCTGGTTTGCGACATGTCCAGCGACTTCCTGTCCCGTCCGGTCGACGTCAGCCGCTTCGGCCTGATTTTCGCCGGTGCGCAGAAGAACGTCGGCCCGGCCGGCCTGACCCTGGTCATCATCCGCGAAGACCTGCTCGGCCATGTCCGTCCCGGCACGCCGACCATGTTCGACTACCGGGTTCACGCCGATGCCGACTCGATGTACAACACCCCGCCGACCTACGCCATCTACATGGCCGGGCTGGTGTTCAAGTGGCTGAAGGCGCAGGGCGGGCTGAAAGGCATTGCCGCGCGCAATGCCGAGAAGGCCGCGCTGCTGTACCAGGCCATCGACGCCAGCAACGGCTTCTACCGCTGCCCGGTCGACAAGCCGTACCGCTCGCAGATGAACGTGCCGTTCCGCCTGCCGAGCGAGGCACTGGAAGCGCAGTTTGTCGAAAGCGCCGCCGCAGCCGGTCTGGTGCAGCTGAAGGGCCACCGTTCGGTCGGCGGCATGCGTGCGTCGATCTACAACGCCATGCCGCTGGAAGGCGTGCGGACGCTGGTGCGCTTCATGAACGATTTCGCCCGCAACAACGGCTGAGCGCAGCACATGCTGACCGAATCCCTGCTGCGGCAGCTGGACAGCCTGTACCACGAAGGCGTGGCGCACGACGCCGGCACCGGCGTGCGCCGCGAACGCCGGCTGAACATCACGCCGGACACCGGGCGCTTCCTGTACCAGCTGGTCCGCTTCGGCAATGCGCGCCGAATTCTCGAAGTCGGTACCTCGAACGGCTATTCGACGCTGTGGCTGGCCGCAGCGGCTGACGATATCGACGGCCGCGTGATCAGCCTCGACATCGAGGCCGACAAGCAGACCGCGGCCAGCGCCCAGCTGGCCGCCGCCGGGCTTGACCACTGCGTCACCCTGTTCCGCGTCGACGCTTCGGCGTGGATCGCCGCCGCACCGGACGACGCCTTTGACCTCCTGTTCCTCGACGCCGACCGCAGCCGCTATGCCGGTGACTGGCCGCACTTGCAGCGCCTGCTGCGCCGCGGCGGTCTGATTGTGGTCGACAACGCCATTTCCCACGCCGCCGAATGTGCCGGCTTTCTCGACCTGGTCGCCGCCACGCCCGGCTACGTGGTCGAAACGCTGGCGCTCGGCAAGGGTGAATGCCTGATATTGAAAGCCTGATGTGTCAGACGAATTGCTCAAGCAACACCGCCATGCGATCGACGATATCGACGCACAAGTCCTCGAACTGCTGAACCAGCGCGCCGGCCACGCCCGCGCCATCGGCGAGATCAAGGGGGGCGGCATCATCTACCGGCCCGAGCGCGAAGCCGAAGTGCTGCGCCGGGTCAAGGAACGCAATCCGGGCCCGCTGCCCGGCGAGTCGGTGGCACGCCTGTTCCGCGAGATCATGAGCGAATGCCTTGCGCTGGAAAAACCGCTGTCGATCGCCTTTCTCGGCCCGGAAGGTACCTTCACCCAGGCGGCGGCGGTCAAGCATTTCGGTCATGCTGCCCACACCATTGCCTGCGCATCGATCGACGAGGCGTTTCGCGCCGTCGAATCGCGGACCTGTGACTACGTGGTCGCGCCGGTCGAGAACTCGACCGAAGGCGCCGTCGGCCGCACGCTGGACCTGATGGTCAGCAGCCCGCTGAAAGTCTGCGGCGAGGTCATTCTGCGCATCCATCACCACCTGCTGCGCCAGCGCGCCGACGCCCCGCCGCCGCGCAAGGTGTATTCGCACGCCCAGTCGCTGGCGCAGTGCCATGAATGGCTGAACCGTCACCTGCCCGATGTCGAGCGCGTGTCGGTGGCCAGCAATGCCGAAGCCGCCCGGCTCGCGTCCGAGGACGACACCGTTGCCGCCATTGCCGGCGAGGCCGCCGCCGAACGCTTCCAGCTGGTCCGCATCGCCGGCAGCATCGAGGACGAGCCGAACAATACCACCCGCTTCCTGGTGCTCGGCCATCAGGAATGCGTGCCGACCGGGCATGACAAGACCAGCATCGTCTGCTCGGCACAGAACCGCCCGGGCGCAGTGCACAGCCTGCTGGCGCCGATTGCCCAGGCCGGTGTCAGCATGACCAAATTCGAGTCGCGGCCGTCGCGCACCGGTCTGTGGGAATACGTGTTCTTCATCGACATGGAAGGCCACCCGGACGACAGCCACGTCACCGCCGCCCTGAACGAGCTGAGACGCTGCGCGGCCTTCGTCAAGGTGCTTGGCGCCTATCCCACTGCGGTACTGTAACGATTCGACCGGGCGGGGCCGTCCCGCCACGACAACCTTGCTGGATGGATGATGAAAAGCATTTGCGTATTTTGTGGTTCGAACTTCGGCGACAAGCCGGACTATGAACTGGGCGCCATCGCGCTGGGCCAGTTGCTGGCCCGCCGCGGGATCACGCTGGTGTACGGCGGCGGCAAGGTTGGCCTGATGGGCACCGTCGCCGACGCCACCCTGGCTGCCGGCGGCAAGGTCATCGGCGTGATTCCCGAATTCCTGCGTCTGAAGGAACTCGACCACCCGGGGCTCAGCGAGCTGCATGTGGTCGCGTCGATGCACGAACGCAAGGCGATGATGGCCGAGCTGTCCGACGGTTTTATCGCCATGCCGGGCGGCTACGGCACCTATGAGGAACTGCTGGAAGTGCTGTCGTGGTCGCAGCTCGGCATGCATCACAAGCCGGTTGGTCTGCTCGATGTAGCCGGCTTCTACACCCCGTTCCTGACCATGATGCGGCATACCGTCGAACAGGGTTTCGCCCGCGAGCAGAACCTCGACCTGATGGTGTCCGCCGCGACGCCGGACGCGCTGCTGGAACGCATGGCCGGCTGGGCGCCGGTGGCGGTCAGCAAGTGGCTGGACAAGCGGGCGATCTGACTGCGTGCATTTTTGGGCACAATGGCATGAGTGGCGCCGGTCGCTGCCCGGCGGGTTGATACACTGAAGGGTACGGCAGTCAGCCTGATCGGCTCTGCCAGTTTCCGCCTTTCAAATTCAGGAGCTTGTATGTCGAATCCGCTTCCCGTTGCTGTGGTCCTGTCCGGCTGCGGCGTCAATGACGGCACCGAGATTACCGAGGCGGTCGCGCTGATCATCGCGCTGTCCGAAGCCGGTCTTCCGTATGCATTCCATGCACCGGATCGCGAACAGGCGGTGACCGACCACCTCAGCGGCGACACCGCCGCGGGCACGCGCAGCATCCTGGCCGAGTCGGCCCGCATTGCCCGGGGCGACATCGCGCCGCTGGATGCGCTGCAGATCGACAAGGTCTCCGCCCTGGCTTTCCCCGGCGGTTTCGGCGCGGCCAGAAACCTGACCACTTTCGCCACTGATGGCGAGCAGGCGCAGCTCTATCCCGACGTCGCCCGGGTGATGCGCGACGCGCTGGCGGCCGGTACACCGGTGCTGGCAATGTGCGCCGCGCCGCTGGTGCTCGGCCTGGCTGCCCGCGATGCCGGCCTGCGCGATGTCGACCTCACCGTCGGCGCCACGGCAGGCAATCCGCTGGCGGCGGCGCTGGCCGCCTGGGGGCAGCATCCTGTCGACCGGCCGGTCGATGGCGTCTGCGTCGACTGCGCGCGCCGCCTGATCAGCGTGCCGGCCTATATGTGCGCCGGAGCCAATCCGGCCAGCATTTATGCCGCAGCCCGCGCCGCGGTGTCTGCACTGACGGCACTGGCCCGCTAGCCGCGCCCTCGCGGCCCCCGGCACGACGGCCTCCTGCTCCTGCACGAGGCCGCGTTTTCGCCCGGCCGTGCCACCCCGATTTTTCTTGTTGCATCTGGAGAAGCGCCATGAACAGACCCAGAGTCAGTGTGTTTCTGGGCGTCAGCCTTGATGGTTATATCGCTGGAGAATCCGACGACCTGTCATGGCTGTCCATCGTCCAGACCGATCCGCCGGAGGACACCGGTTACGAGGCGCTGATGCGCGAGGTCGATGTGCTGGTCCTGGGCCGGAACACGTACGAGAAAGTCCTGACCTTTGGCGACTGGCCGTACCACGGCAAGCGGGTCATCGTGCTGACCCACCATGCACTGTATCCGCGCCATGGCGAAGAAGCCCATGGCGGCGATCTGTGCGCGCTGCTCGCCGAACTCGGAGCAGCGGGCCATGCCCATGTGTATCTGGATGGCGGCATGGCCGTGCGCGACGGGCTGGCCGCCGGTGTGGTCGATACGCTGACCCTCAGCTGGGTGCCGGTCATCCTCGGTCAGGGAACCGCCCTGTTCGGCGTCGGGATGCCGACAAGCAAATGGCGGCTGGTCTCGTCCCGCGCCTTTCCCAGCGGCCTGGTCCAGGCGCGCTATCAACCAGTCTGAAGCACGGGTTTTGCGCATTTTTCATGCCAAAAGGATTGACAAAAGACGGCAAAATGCCCGATATGAATTCCTTGCCGGTTAATATTGCGATGCAAGGCGGACACCGCTACGCCTGCATCCACACACAATAACAACATCATTCAATACAACCCCTACAAGGAAAATCAGTCATGGCGTACGTAGCCGAAACCATTGCCGCATTGCAGCACAGCAGTCCGGCGCAACGGGAGTTCTATCAGGCTTGCGAGGAAGTGCTGCTGTCGCTGCAACCTCTACTGGATACCGATCCGAAATACCGCCGCCACAATATCGTGTCGCGCATCGTCGAGCCGGAACGGCAGATCATGTTCCGCGTCGCCTGGGTCGACGACCGTGGCGAAGTGCAGGTCAACAAGGGCTACCGGATCGAGTTCAACTCGGCCATCGGCCCGTACAAGGGCGGCTTGCGCTTCCACCCGAGCGTGAATGCCGGCGTGATCAAGTTCCTCGGCTTCGAGCAGATCTTCAAGAACTCGCTGACCGGGCTGGCCATCGGTGGCGGCAAGGGCGGGGCCAACTTCGATCCGAAGGGCAAGTCCGACAATGAGATCATGCGCTTCTGCCAGGCGTTCATGAGCGAGCTGTACCGCCATATCGGCCCGACCATCGACGTGCCGGCCGGCGACATCGGCGTTGGCGCGCGCGAAATCGGCTACCTGTTCGGCCAGTACAAGCGCCTGACCGGCCGCTACGAAGGCGTGCTGACCGGCAAGGGACTGAACTGGGGCGGGTCGCTGGCGCGCAAGGAAGCCACCGGCTATGGCACGGTGTACTTCGCCGGTCAGATGCTGGCCGATGCCGGGCAGACGCTGGAAGGCAAAACCTGCGTCGTCTCCGGCGCCGGCAATGTGGCCATCTACACCATCGAGAAACTGCAGGCCTGTGGTGCCCGACCGGTCACTGCCAGTGATTCGACCGGCTTCATCCACGACCCGGCCGGTATCGATCTCGCCCTGCTGAAACAGGTCAAGGAAGTCGAACACGCATCGCTGGCCCGCTATGCCGAGCAGCGCGGCGGAGTGCGCTTCGTGCCGGTGAGCGACTATGCGCCGGGCCGCAATGCGGTCTGGTCGGTACCGTGTGACGCCGCTTTCCCGTGCGCGACGCAGAACGAACTGAACGGTGACGATGCGACGCAACTGCTGAACAACGGCTGCAAGCTGGTCGCCGAAGGCGCCAATATGCCGTCCACCCAGGAAGCCGTCAGCCGCTTTCTCGACGCCGGCATCCTGTACGGCCCGGGCAAGGCTGCCAATGCCGGCGGCGTGGCCACCAGCCAGCTGGAAATGAGCCAGAACGCGTCGATGCAGCAGTGGAGCTTCGAGCAGGTCGACGCCCGGCTGCACGAGATCATGACCGGCATCTACCGCCAGGCCAGCGAGACCGCCCGCGAGTTTGGCGAACCGCACAACCTGGTGCTCGGTGCCAACATCGCCGGCTTCCGCAAGGTGGCCGACGCGATGATCGAGCAGGGCGTGGTGTAAGGGGCAGGGGAGGAAAGCAGGCGGCTTTGCCGCCGCCTGCTTTTGCTACTATGGGAATGAACGGAAAATTAATTGTTCTACTACTTGTTTAGTTTGCCGCCTGGGCGCGTTGGTAAAAGAATTATTGATGACAGCCATTTCGGCTTGTATCGGCAACACTGATAGAAATCCCCCTCGTTCAAAAACAAATTTTGTAGAGCATTGCCTTTTTTCCAATATTAAATAGCCATTCTCAATGGCTTATATGTACCTGGTTAAAAAATATGGAGAGTTTAAAATAATTGGCGGCGGGTTTTTTAGAGAAAGTTTATCAAATTTTGCACCGCGATTTAATTCAAATTCTATCTCTTGAAAGCGATCAAGCTCGTTTTCTCTATTGCGGAGTAATACATATGCAAAGACCCCCACCCCAATTTCTTCCTGTACTTTCAATAAAAATTCGCAACCAGCCTCAGTTAGAACGCTATAGCTTTCCCCTCTATTTGTTATCCCTGTTGCCCCTTCATGAAGTCTGAAATATCCGTAATAATTGTTTATTTTTGGTAATCCTGAAAAACCTCCATATGTTCTACTGGATTTCAATATCATAGAAGGCGTTTTAGACAGGATAAAATATCCGTAAGACATCTTCCATCCATTAATTTGCTATTCATTCGATGGAGTGCCTACCAATTACTGGCAGGCACTTGTTTGACAATTGTTATTAATTATTAGCGTGTTCTTCCGTACCACACATGTGCTCCATTCCGTGAAGATGTATGGTGGTGAGTATAAAAATTTACAGTAGCGGTTAATCATCTCAAAGGTCAAACTGGCAGCAAGAACTGTTGCAAAACTGGCCTCAGCTATATGATGTAACTGCTTGGTGCCAACATCGCCGGCTTCCGCAAGGTGGCCGACGCGATGATCGAGCAGGGCGTGGTGTAAGGTTGCGGGTCAACCGGATTCGGGCGCAGGATCCGGGATGACAGACCACACGGCAGGGCCATACCCTGCCGTGTTTTTCGTGGAGCATGCATGCCGACCGACCGCACTACCACTTTCCGCTGCCACCTCGATCTGCCGGCCGGTTTTCGCCGCGGCGACCTGCTGGCCTTTCATCGTCGTGATCCGCAACAGCAGGCCGAACAGGTCGATGACACCTCGCTGCGCAAGGGATTGATGTGGGACGGGTTGCCGGCCTGTCTGACGCTGCAGATTGCCGCACACGCTGCGGAAGCGACGCTGGAGATCGACGGCGAGCCCGCCACGGACGGAACGGCCGCGCTGACGGCGATGGTGCGGCGCATGCTCGGTCTGACCCAGCCGGTCGAGCAGTTTGAACAGTGCTACCGCGACCACCCGCAGCTCGGTGCGCTGATCCGGCATCATCCGGGGTTGCGGGTTCCGCTCAGCGCCACGCCGTTCGAGGCGCTGGCCTGGGCGATCACCGGCCAGCAGATCAGTGTCGGGGCGGCGATCTCGGTCCGTCGCCGCTTTATCCAGACCGCCGGTATCGCGCACCGCAGCGGCCTGTTCTGCCACCCGGACCCGCACCGGGTCGCCGCCCTCGATGAAGACCGGCTGCGCCAGGCCGGGCTGTCGCGTGGCAAGGCGCAGACCCTGCTGGCGCTGAGCCAGTGCGTGATCGACGGACAGCTGCCGCTGGATGACTGGCTCGGAGCGCCACCGGTCGATGACATCCGTGCCCGGCTGCTGCAGGTGCGCGGCATCGGCCCGTGGACGGTCAGCTATGGGCTGCTGCGCGGATACGGCTGGCTGGATGGTTCGCTGCATGGTGATGTCGCCGTCCGGCGCAATCTGCAGCGGCTGCTCGGGCGCGACGACAAGCCGGACGCCGCCGAGACCGAACGCTGGCTGGCCGGCTTTTCGCCATGGCGGGCGCTGGTCGCCGCCCACTTGTGGGCCATGCAGGCGGCAGACGGCTATTGACGGCCGGTTGCGGGCAACGAGTCATGGACAGCGCAAATGAAATTGATAATAATTATCGTTTCATTAATTTACCTGAACGCAGTCCATGTCCCTGCCGCGACGATTCCGTCTGTCCCCCTTGCTGCTCGCCACCGTTTCCCCCTTGTTGCTGACCGCCGCCGCCCGTGCCCAGACCGGGGACGCCGACGCGCCATCCACCGCCACCCTGCCGACAGTCACCATCGACGCCAGTGCCGATGCTTCGGCTGGCGGGCTCAGCAAACCGTATGCCGGCGGGCAGGTCGCCCGGGGCGGTCGGGTCGGTTTTCTCGGCACCCGGGACGATCTCGAGACCCCGTTCAGCATGACCAGCTATACCAGCAAGCTGATCCAGGATCGCCAGGCGCGCAGTGTCGGCGACGTGCTGCTCAATGACCCGGGGGTGAGGGTCGCGCGCGGCTTCGGCAATTTCCAGGAGTCGTATTTCATTCGCGGCTTCGTTCTCGGTTCGGACGATGTCGCCTACAACGGCCTGTACGGACTGCTGCCGCGCCAGTATGTGTCGGCCGAGCTGTTCGAGCGGGTCGAAGTGCTGCGCGGCGCCAACGCCTTTCTGAACGGCGCCACGCCGGGCAACGGCGGCATCGGCGGCGCTATCAACCTGCTGCCGAAACGCGCGCCGGCCGATGACCTGAACCGGGTCACACTGGGCGCATCCAGTGGCGGGTTGGGCCATGGGGCGATCGACCTCTCGCGCCGCTTCGGTCCCGACGGCCGGGCCGGCGTGCGCCTGAACGCCGTGCGGCGCGAAGGCGGTACCGGTGTCGACAACGAGAACGTCGACCTGGGCATGGTGTCGGTCGGTCTTGACTGGCGGGATACCGATCTGCGCCTGTCGGCCGATATCGGTCACCAGGAATACGCGCTGACCGGTGGCCGGCCGAACGTCACGCTGGCGGCCAGCGCCACCCGGGTGCCGGATGCGCCGGACAGCCGCCGCAACTATGCCCAGCCATGGAGCTATTCGCGGGAGCGCGACACCTTTGGCACCGTGCGCGGCGAGTACGATCTCGCCCCGAAGCTGACCGCCTGGGCCGCGTTCGGCCTGCGCGAAACCCACGAGGCCAACTCGCTGGCCAATCTGACCGTGAGCAATGCCAATACGGGCGCGGCGACGACCTATCGTGCCGACAATCGTCGCGACGACTCGGTGAAGAGCGGGGAGGCCGGGCTGCGCGGTTCGCTGCAGACCGGCAGTATCGGACACGAACTGGTTGCGGCCGCCTCGATGTATTCGCTGCAGGCGAAAAATGCCTATGCGTGGAGCAATTTTGCCTCCCCGCTGGCCACCAGTCTGTACCACCCGGTGGTGCTCGACGAACCGGCGGCGACCTATCTGGTCGGCGGCCGGCTCGACTCGCCGCTGACCACGCGCCGCGACCGGCTGACCAGCATCGCCGTATCCGACACGCTGTCGATGTTCGACGACAGCGTGCGGCTGACGCTCGGCGCACGCAAGCAGAGCATCGATACCCGTACCTACAGCTACAACACCGGGGCGCAGCAGACCCACTATGACAAGAGCCGGGTGACGCCGGCCGCCGGGCTGGTGATCAGGCTGCGCCCGGCGCTGTCGCTGTATGCGAACTATATCGAGGCGCTGGTGCAGGGCGACACGGCCGGCAGCAATGCGGTCAATGCTGGCGAGACCTTTGCCCCCTATGTGTCGCGGCAGAAGGAAATCGGCGTCAAATACGACGCGGGCAGGATTGGCGGCACGCTGGCGCTGTTTGCCACCAGCAAGCCGTCCGGCTATCTGGACCCGGTGACCCGCTACTATGGCGTCGAGGGCAAGGACCGTCATCGCGGCATCGAACTGACGGTGCATGGCGAGGCGATGCCGGGCCTGCGCCTGCTCGGCGGCCTGACCGTGCTCGATGCGGAGCAGCAGCAGACGGCAGGCGGCAGCAATGACGGCAACAAGGTCATTGGCGTGCCCGGCATCCAGGGCAGTGTCGGCGCCGAGTGGGATGTGCCATGGCTGGCCGGGCTGGCGCTGGATGCGCGCCTGATCGCCACCGGCCACAGCTATGCCAATGCCGCCAACACGCTGCGGGCGCCGGGCTGGTCGCGGCTGGACATCGGCGCGCGCTACCTGACCGAGATCGGCGGCAAGCTGGTGACCTGGCGGGCCCGGGTCGACAATGTGGCCAACCGCGATTACTGGAGCTCGGTCGGTGGCTATCCGGGTAATGGCTATCTGGTTCAGGGTGCGCCGCGCACCTTCAGCGCCACGGCCACGGTCGATTTCTGAGCGCAGGCAATGGACAGCAGCGGGCACTGACGACAGTGCCCGCTTTCTCATATCCATATTCCAAGACAGACTAAATGTTTCAATCCATATATTGTTATGGCTAAATGGATTAGCGCGCGAACGCCAGCGCCGGTACATTGCGAACTATCGTTTCGCGATTACAGAACAGGCGCAACATGCATCTCTCCGAGCACCGGCTCACGCATCTGAAGCAACTTGAAGCGGAAGCCATCCATATCATCCGGGAAGTGGCTGCGGAATTCGACAATCCGGTCATGCTGTATTCGATCGGCAAGGACTCGGCCGTGATGCTGCATCTGGCGGCCAAGGCCTTCTATCCCGGCAAGCTGCCGTTCCCGTTGCTGCATGTCGACACAACGTGGAAATTCCACGACATGATCACCTTCCGCGACAAGATGGCGGAACGCTACGGCTTCAAGCTGCTGGTACACACCAATGCCGAAGGGCTGGCGCAGGGCGTCACGCCGTTCACGCATGGCAGCGCGCGCTATACCGACGTGATGAAAACCGATGCCCTGAAGCAGGCGCTGAGCCAGTACGGCTTCGACGCAGCCTTTGGTGGCGCCCGTCGCGATGAAGAAAAATCGCGTGCCAAGGAGCGGGTGTATTCGTTCCGTGACAAGAACCACCGCTGGGACCCGAAGAACCAGCGGCCGGAACTGTGGAACCTCTACAACAGCCGCCACAATCCGGGCGAATCGATCCGCGTGTTCCCGCTGTCAAACTGGACCGAGCTCGACATCTGGCAATACATCTACCTGGAAAACATCGACATCGTTCCGCTGTACTACGCAGCAAAACGACCGGTGGTCGAGCGCGACGGCATGCTGATCATGGTCGACGACGACCGCCTGCCGCTGAATCCGGGTGAAACCCCCGAGTGGCGTTCGGTGCGCTTCCGTACCCTTGGCTGTTACCCGCTGACCGGTGCGGTCGAATCCACCGCCGCGACGCTGCCGGAGATCATCCAGGAAATGCTGCTGACGCGGACCAGCGAACGCCAGGGCCGGGCCATCGACCACGACCAGTCCGGCTCGATGGAAAAGAAAAAAATCGAAGGGTATTTCTGAATGGCGCACCAATCCGAACTCATCGCCCACGATATCGGCGGCTACCTGAAGCAGCACGAGAACAAGGACCTGTTGCGCTTCATTACCTGCGGCAACGTCGATGACGGCAAATCCACGCTGATCGGTCGGCTGCTGCACGATTCCAAACTGATTTTCGAGGACCATCTGGCGGCCATTGCCCGCGACTCGAAAAAGTACAACACCACCGACGGTGAAATCGACCTGGCGCTGCTGGTCGACGGGCTGCAGGCCGAGCGCGAGCAGGGCATCACCATCGATGTCGCCTACCGCTACTTCAGCACCGACAAGCGCAAGTTCATCATCGCCGACTGCCCGGGACACGAACAGTACACCCGCAATATGGCCACTGGCGCCTCGACCAGCGATCTGGCCATCATCCTTATCGATGCCCGCTACGGCGTGCAGACCCAGACCCGCCGGCACAGCTTTATCGTCAGCCTGCTTGGCTTGCGCCATGTGATCGTCGCGGTGAACAAGATGGACCTGCTCGATTTCGACCAGCAGGTGTTCAACGACATTCGCGATGACTACCTCGCCTTTGCCGGCCAGCTCGACATTCCCGACATCCGCTTCGTGCCGATCTCGGCGCTGCGTGGCGACAATGTCGTCACTGCCAGCGAACACACGCCGTGGTACGACGGTCCGACCCTGATGTCGCTGCTCGACAGCGTCGATGTCGGCGACCGTGCCGCGCAGAGCGCCTTCCGGCTGCCGGTGCAGTACGTGAACCGGCCGAACCTGGATTTCCGTGGCTTCTGCGGCACGATCGCCTCGGGTGAAATCCGCCCCGGCGACGCGATCACCGCGCTGCCGTCCGGACACCGGAGCCGGGTCGCACGCATCGTGACCGCGGACGGTGATCTCGATGTTGCCTTCGCCGGTCAGGCGATCACGCTGACGCTGGCGGACGAGATCGACATCTCGCGCGGCGACATGATCGTTCACGACGGTGAAGCGCTGCCGCAGGTTGCGGCCGCCTTCGACGCGTCGCTGGTCTGGATGGATGCCACGCCGCTGAGCCCGGGCAAGGGTTATGTGTTCAAACTGGGCGGCAAGCAGGTGGCTGGCCGGGTGGCGGCGATCCACAAGCGGATCGATGTCAACACCATGCAGCCGCATCCGGCCGATCTGCTGCAGCTGAACGAGATCGCCCGCGTGCGCATCGAGCTGGACGCACCGGTTGCGTTCGACCTGTATGCAGAGTGCCGCGCCACTGGCAGCCTGATCGTCATCGACCGCCTCAGCAATACCACGGTCGCAGCCGGCATGATCCGTGCTGCGGTGAGGGCAGGCGGGGACGGTCAGCCGCGCACGCCGGAGCAGGAGCTCGCACACTACCGGGCTTTCGAGCAGGAGCTCAATGCGCTGGTCCGGCGTTACTTCCCGCACTGGGAGGCAAAGGACATCGCCAGCCTGCTGTCCGGGAAGTAATCCCCCGACTCCTCCCACGCACAAGCCGGCCGTCTGGCCGGTTTGTGCGTGGGGCAGACTGCGCGCGGCCTTGCCTGCTGCTGCTTTCCGTCAAATTAGCTGACCGGTCCGGCCACTTTGGTCCTACACTTTGACGCTAATATTTCATTGATTCGCCGACACCATGGCTCATCTGTTCACTCCGTTTTCGCTGCGTGACGTCACGTTTGCCAACCGCATCGGCGTCTCGCCGATGTGTCAGTACTCAGCCTGTGACGGGCTGGCCAACGACTGGCACCTGGTTCATCTGGGTGGACTGGCACGGGGCGGGGCCGGGCTGGTGATGAGCGAGGCGGTCGCGGTGTCACCCGGCGGACGCATCAGCCCGCAGGATCTCGGCCTGTGGAACGCCGGGCAGATTGCGCCCCTGGCGCGCATTGTCGACTTTATCGCCGGGCAGGGCAGCGTGGCCGGTATCCAGCTGGCCCACGCCGGCCGCAAGGCCAGCACCCACCGGCCCTGGGATGCGCGGCGCGGCACGATCGGCATCGAAGACGGAGGCTGGCCCACGGTGGCGCCGGCCGCTGTCGCCTTCAGCGACCATGCCACCCCGAAGGCCCTGAGCACCGGTGAGATCGGGGCCATCGTCGCCGACTTCGCCGCGGCGGCCATCCGCGCCCGCCAGGCCGGCTTCCGGGTGGTCGAAATCCATGCCGCCCATGGTTATCTGCTGCACCAGTTCCTGTCCCCGCTGAGCAATCGCCGCAGCGACGACTACGGTGGTGGCTTCGGCAATCGCACCCGGCTGACGCGGGAGGTGGTCCGTGCGGTGCGCGATGTCTGGCCGGCCTCGCTGCCGCTGTTCGTCCGCCTGTCAGCCACCGACTGGGCCGAAGGCGGCTGGACACCGGATGAATCGGTCGAACTGTCCCGGCTGCTGAAAGCCGATGGCGCCGACCTGATCGACATGTCGTCCGGCGGACTGGTGCCCCATGCCGCCATCCCGGTCGGCCCGGGCTACCAGACCGCGTTTGCCGCCGATGCCCGCCATCGCGCCGGCGTACCGGTGGCGACGGTCGGCATGATTACCTCGCCGGCACAGGCTGACCATATCGTGCGCAGCGGACAGGCCGACATGGTATGGCTGGCACGCAAACTGCTGCGCCAGCCGCACTGGCCGCTGCATGCTGCCGAGGTGCTGGGGCAGGAAGTCCCGTGGCCACCGCAATATGTGCGTGCCGCCGCAGCCGGCACCCCGATCCGCGACTGACCCCGGGCCCGCTTCCCATGACTTTCGACGACTCGACGCCATTGCGCCGGCTGCCCGACTTTGTCTCTTTCTGGCTGGCCAGACTGCTGACCACCAGCGCTTTTCAGGTGCTGTCGGTCGCGATCGGCTGGCAAGTGTATTCGCTGACCCACAATGTCTTCGATCTCGGCCTGGTCGGACTGATCCAGTTCCTGCCACGTATCGCGCTGGTGCTGGTGATCGGCCATGTCGCCGACCGCTACGACCGCCGCCGCGTGGTCGGTATCGCCCAGCTGCTGCAGGCACTGAGCGCGCTGTCGCTGGCCCATGGCGTCTTCAGCGGCGGGCTGACCCGGGAGTGGGTGTTCCTGGCCGCATTCATCATGGGGGCGGCGCGGGCGTTCGAGCAACCGACCTCGCAGGCGCTGCTGCCGATGCTGCTGCCGACGGCCGTGCTGCCACGGGCCATCGCTGCCAACGCGTCGGCCAACGAACTGGCCACCATCGTCGCCCCGGCGCTCGGCGGCTTCCTGTATGCGATCGGTCCCGGCGAAGTCTATCTGCTCGGCGGCGGCTGCTATCTGCTGGCCTGCGTGCTGAACCAGCTGCTGCGTCCGCGACCGACCACCGCCGCGCCGGCCCAGGCCGCCAGCCTCGACACTTTTCTGGCCGGCATCCGCTTTATCCGCAGTCGGCCGGACATCCTCGGTGCCATTTCGCTGGACATGTTCGCCGTGCTGCTGGGCGGTGCCACCGCACTACTGCCGGTGTTCGCCCGCGACATCCTGCATGCCGGCCCGATGGGGCTCGGCCTGCTGCGTTCGGCACCGGGCATCGGCGCACTGCTGATGTCGTTGTGGCTGGCGCGCTATCCGCCACGACACCGGGTCGGCAGGGTCATGTTCATGGCTGTCGCGGTATTCGGTCTGTCCACCATCGTGTTCGGCCTGTCGTCGAGTTTCCCGCTGTCGCTGGCGGCACTGGTAGTCCTTGGTGCTTCCGACATGATCAGCGTGGTCATCCGCAGCGCGTTTATCCAGCTGGAAACACCGGACGAGATGCGCGGCCGGGTCAGCGCGGTCAACATGCTGTTTATCGGCGCGTCGAATCAACTGGGGGAATTCGAGTCCGGCGCGACGGCGGCACTGGTCGGCACCGTGCCGTCGGTGGTGATCGGCGGCGCCGGCACGGTGCTGGTGGTGGTGCTGTGGATGCGGCTGTTCCCGTCGCTGGCGAAACGCGAGCAGTTGGTGACGCAAGCACATTGAGTGCTCAGCATGCCGCTTAGCAAAAAATTTCTTTTGCATCCCGTCGGCGGACAATATCGTCGCTTGCCGTAATGGAATTTGGCTTGCGCTGGGTATGGTGACTGCCAGTTGATTCCAGAAATCCGCGAATTTGCCCAAATCCGCGATATCCGGCTGTCGTTACTCTCCTGTAACCCCGTGCCTGCATTTCATAAAATAAAGATTCTGCAGCAGAAGGGCGTGTGCGCATAAACGGACTTTTCCCTTCAATAAAAACAGGCTCAAGAAGTTCGTCGCCGGACTGGCACGGCAGTAATGTGATTTGCAATGCCTGGTCAGGCAGACCGGAAAAATCAAGGCGTTCGGCCAATTCATGCATGGATAAAGTCACCGACTTCAATCCCCCACTGCTGATTTCTGCTGACCCGGCACTGCCGTGGCCAATGATTTTTAACTTGTCTCCAATTGAAATTTCACTGAATATCTCGTCATCCTGCTGATTCATCAAGGTCATGCTGTTTATGGCAAGATAGTTCCCTATGCTCATTATGGTGGATTTGATTTCTGTTTCCTTTACGCCGGCATTCAAAAGTGATTTTCTTGACAAATCTGACGTATTGTATTTTTCAAATAAACTTTTCCCCATTGCTGCGGCGAAATCAGAGCGCCTCTTCTTTAGTTCTTCATAAAAATCCAGCTGTTCATTCCTTGAAGAAAATACAACAATGTCAGGTTTTTTGTTTACGGCATACTTCTGTGTATACAGTGCAATAGCGATGTCTACGGTATCGCGACTGAGAAAAGGAACGTATATATATCCGGAGCCCCTCAACCCACTCCGGTCACGCAACGTCAGCGGATTATTGCTGACCATGCGGAACAGATTCAGGCCATCAATGGTGCCCCCCGGATCGGGATTGATCCAGCGCCCGAGC